>JAYVJS010000190.1:0-3704 GCA_043769075.1 Gemmatimonadota bacterium
GGCCAGGAAGCCAGAATCGGAAAGCGATCGTTCGCGGGCAGCTGGGGCGCGGTGGCGGGTTCGCTTCGGTTCTTTGCGGACCGGTTCGGGGTTCCGCGGGCCTCGGTCGAGGGAACGACCATCTCGTACGACCAGGTCCGCCAGTACGCCAAGCGGGGTGAGGCTCACGTGACGGTGAGCGGCTCCCGGAAGCATCAGCGACTGCTGGTGGGCCACACCTTGTCTTACTTCGGCTTCGATCTCGAGACCCTTCGGGAACCGCTGCCGGATCCCATTCCGGAGTCCCTCCGGCCGGTCGCCATGAACGCGCTGATCGATGGGGTGATCGACGGGAGCATCAATCACCCTGATCAAGGGAAGATTCGGCGGGCGGCAGGGGAGCTCGACGAGTATTGGCGTCGGTCCGGTGGAACCGTGACGGCCGGGAGCCCCGAGGGAGTCCGTCGCGCGGTGGCTGCGCAGCTCGATGGAGTGGCGAGCTGGGCTGAGTTTCTGAAACGGCGATTGGATCTGGACCCGGCCGACCACATCGCCGTTGCGGAGCGAGTGGCCTTGGACCAATTGCCGTCGACCGTACGACTATTCGGCGACGCCACGGCGATCGGGTACGATATTGATCGGGGGGTGGGGGTGGCTCGGCTCAGATTGCGGGAGGGTCAGGCGCGCCGGATGACCGACGATGACTTGCCGGTGATCGACCGCCCGCTTCGGTTCCAAGTTGTTCGCGGCGAAGACCAGCCGATCGAAGCGGAGACGCTCGGGATGTTGAAGGCGTTGCTGAAAAGCCCCGGGACTCGGTCGCAGGGCTCGGGCTCGACGGCTCGGCGGTCGACCCGAGGGGCTCGCCCGCGCGGTCGGCGGGGTCGACACTAGGCGCTCGGCGCCTGGCAATCATTGGGAGGGATCATGAGGCGAGGATCGGGGGCAAATCGGATGCGGATCTTGGCGACGTTGGCATTGACAGTCAGGGTGGCGGTACTCTCGGCCCAGGTACCGGGGCCGAGTTTCCGGGATGTGATCAGCTTGCAAAGCGTCGGCTCGCCGGCGATTTCGCCGGACGGGAAGGCGGTGGCTTACACGATTCGGACGACAGACTGGGCCGAGAACCGGTTTGACGCCGAAGTGTGGCTGTGGCGCCAGGGCGTGGGGTCGATCCAGCTGACGAGGACGGCGAAGGGGAGCAGCAGCACGCCGCGGTGGTCTCCGGACGGGACGTGGCTGGGGTTTCTGGCCGATCGGGGCGAGCGGCAGCAGCTCTATGTGATCGGGGCGGCCGGTGGCGAGGCGGTCCGGTTGACGTCCCTCAAGGATGGGGTGTCGGACTATCGGTGGTCGCCGGCGGGGGGCAAGATCGCGCTGTCGGCCGGCGAGCCGGAGAGTGATGCTGCGGAGAAGACGAAAAAGCTCTACGGTGACTTCTTTGCCGAAGAGAATGATTACCGAATGACGCACCTTTGGGTGATGGACGCCGATCCGGCCCGGTGGTTTGGGGATTCTACCGCGTTGCCGAGGCCGTCGCGTCTCACTGGGGGCACGAGTTACACTGTCGGGTCGTTCGCGTGGTCGCCGGATGGGAGCCGGATTGCGTTCGATCATCGACGGGATCCGCTGTTGCATTCCGGTAGTACGACCGATATCTCGATCGTGACGGTGTCCAATCGGGCAGTGACCCCGTTGGTCGTCCGGGTTGGAGCGGACGGGTCGCCGGTCTGGTCGCCCGATGGTCAGTGGATCGCGTTCACGACGTCGGCGGGGGACACTGTCTCCAACTTCTATAAGAACAACCAGTTGATGAAGGTGCCGGCCGGCGGCGGGGTACCGACCCGACTCGCCGCCGATTTCGACGAGACGATCGGTCCAGTGTTATGGACGCCCGATGGGATCTGGTTTGGTGCTTTCAACAAGACGACGTCCGGCCTTGTGAAGGTCGATCCGGCCTCCGGCCAGGCTGTGCGGGACACGGCATCGCCATTTCTGACGGTCGGCGGGGCAGACGTGACCCGAGACGGAAAATGGTGGGCCATCACGGCCCAAAAGGACGGGATGTCGCTGCCGGAGCTGTACCGCGGCGAAGTGACCGGGCAAGGAGGGCCGGAGAAGCTGACCGACCTCACGGCGCAGATTACCTCGTGGAATGTGGGACAAAACGAAGTGGTGCGCTGGCCGAGTCGTGACGGGACGATCATCGAGGGCGTGCTGCACAAACCGCGTGACTGGCAGGCCGGGAAGAAGTATCCGTTGTTCGTGGTGATTCACGGCGGCCCGACCGGGATCGACTATCCCCAGCCGGCGCCCTTCTACGTCTATCCGATCCCCCAATGGGTTGCGAAGGGCGCCATCGTGCTCCGGCCCAACTACCGGGGCTCGGCCGGCTACGGGGAGAAATTTCGATCGCTCAATGTCAGAAACCTCGGGGTCGGGGACATGTGGGATGTGATGTCCGGGGTCGATTACTTGATCAGGCAAGGAATGGTCGATAGCTCCAAGATGGCGGCGATGGGCTGGAGCCAAGGCGGATACATCTCGGCTTTCCTGACCACGAACACGCCACGGTTCAAGGCGATTTCGGTGGGGGCCGGGATTTCGAATTGGGCCACGTACTATGTATCGACCGACATCTATCCGTTTACCCGCCAATACCTCAAGGCCGCGCCTTGGGACGACACGGCGATTTACCAGAAGACGTCGCCGATGACGACGATCAAACAGGCCAAGACGCCGACCCTGATTCAGCACGGGCAGTTCGACTGGCGGGTGCCGATCCAGAATGCGTACGAATTGAATCAAGGCCTGCTCGATCAGGGAGTCCCGACCGAATTGATGGTCTATCGAGGCTTCGGTCACGGGATCAACAAACCGAAGGAACAGTTGGCGGCGGTGTGGCACAACTGGCGGTGGTTTGGGAAATACATTTTTGGCGAACAGGTGACGCTTCCGTTGGACGAGCCGCTGACTCCATGACCAAGGCGCCCGGGCTGGCGGACATCACGGCGGCGCGAGAGCGGTTGAAAGGGTTTGCCGTCCGGACGCCCCTGGTCCGGTGGTACGAGGGGCCGGCGGAGATCTACCTCAAACTCGAGACACTGCAGCCGATCGGGTCGTTCAAGATCCGGGGGGCTCGGAACGCATTGGCTACCGCACCGGCGGGGGCCTTGGATCGGGGCGTTTTCACCGCCAGTGCCGGCAACATGGCCCAAGGGGTGGCGTGGTGTGCTCGGGCCCTCGGGGTGCCCTGTACCGGGGTGGCGCCCGATCATGCGCCGGCCACGAAGCTCGACGCGATCAAACGGTTAGGCGCCTCGGTGATTACCGTGCCCTTCGACCGGTGGTGGCGGGTGCTGCAGGAGCGGCGGTTCGAGGGTGCGACCGGATTCTTCGTCCATCCCGTTTCGGATTCGGCGGTGATCGCGGGGAATGGTACGATCGGGCTCGAGATCGTCGAGGACCTTCCCGATGTGGACCTGGTCTTGGCTCCGTTTGGCGGGGGTGGGTTGTCGTGCGGGATTGCGGCGGCATTACGGGCGGTCGCGCCGGGCGCCCGGGTCGTCGCTGTTGAGCCGGATACGGCGGCACCCCTGGCAGCCTCGCTGGCCGCCGGGACGCCGACGACGGTTGACTACCATCCGACTTTCATCGATGGGTCGGGGGGAAAATCGGTGCTCGCGGAGATGTGGCCGTTGGCGAAGGACTTGCTGGCGGCGTCG
>JAYVJS010000191.1:0-9088 GCA_043769075.1 Gemmatimonadota bacterium
CCCACCGGGAGACGTAGTCGATCAGCACCGCCGCGGCCAAACGGCCGGGCTGCTCCCGATGGAGCCCCGTGATCTGGGCATCGACGGCCGCAAACCCGGCCTCGCGATCCGCCAACCATTTCGACACCCGTCCGAGCCGGAGCCGCCCGACTAAGTTGGCCAACTTGGTCACGAACCCATGACGATGGCCGGTCAGCACCACCGCCAACACCGCCGCAATAATCACTGCCGCTCCCGCCAGCGCGAGCCGGACCCGCCCAGTGCCGTGTCCGAACGCCAACGCAAACCCAACCGCGGTGAGCCACATCAGGATCGAACTCAACGCATGGAGCATCGCATACTGAAGGACCGACCCGGCCGCTCGCCGAGTCCCGATCCACGCCGAGAGCGCCGCGGCGCGGTAGGGCTCGCCGCCGGCATTGACTACCGGAGTAATGAAATTGATTCCGAAGCCGACGACCGAAATTCGAAACACGCTCAGGAACGGAGGGCAATTCGGTTCCGGCGTGAGCGTGATCCACCAGGCCACGGCGTTCAGGCCGTAGACCAGCGCATGGAGCAGCAAGATGGGGATGAGAAGCCAGCCGACTGCCCGAGCGCCAGACCAGAGGGCGTCGAGTCCGACTTGCCACACCAGCAGGATTAGCACCGCCGCTCCCGCCAACGTCGCGAGGAGGCGGAACGTCTTGGTCATGCCGTGGAGCGGGCCGAGGGGCAGAGGCGAGAGGAGGCAATCGTAGCGAGGATCGCGATACTCAACCCAGCCACGGCGTCAACCGCGTAGTGGACCTGGAAGTAGACCACCCCAACCAAGATGGCCAACGCGAACGGCAACAACGTCCATCCGAGCGGGCGCCAATAGCGGAAGGCCAACATCACGGCGGCCATCGATCCCGCGACGTGGCTGGACGGAAAGGCCGAGCCCCAGGAGTCGCCCCGCTCGATCAGGTCGCGGACCATTCGGGCCGGAAGCTCGACGTGACCGCTGACCGCCGGCCAACCCCAGAGATAGTTCGGGCCGGCAACCGGAAAGACCAGGAAGACAAGATAGCAGGTGAAAAAGGCCAACGAGATTCCGAAGATGGTTTGGCGGGCCGGCCCGAAATGACCTCGCCACCAGAGCACCGCCGGGGCCGAGATGACCATCGGAAAGAAGGCGAGGTACGAAAGCGAGAGCGGCCACGCCATGGCGCTGGCGCTATGCGAGCGGCTCCAGTCATGGGCTAGCTGGCGGCCGAACGTCATCAGCTCCCAACGCTGGACCAAACTATCGTAGGATGCCGCCGCCGCTTCCCGCGGTCCATTGATCAGGTCCAACGAACCGTAGACTGCCAAGAGAACCACCAACGGATACCACTCCGCCAACAAACAGGGCCGCGGGCAGGTCCGCTGTAGGCGCGCCTCCGCCGCCAGGAACACCAGCACTACCAGTAATACGTGGGCGAACATCACCGACCCGAGGACCGCGCCCGAAAGGCTCAAGTCTTTGGTGCCGGCCGCCTGGACCATAAGGATCAAGAATGAGCACACCACGTAAACCAAGGTGAGCACATCAAGTGGGGCGAGGTGTTTGAACCAACCCTGGGAGCGGCGAAAAGCCGGCATCGGTGTCCGGTTCGAGGGTGAACAGCTCGAAACTTGAGCCGGTCTGGGTAGGCCCAGCAGGAAAGATGCCTCGTTTCACCGGGAGACGCCAGCCCATCCGACGTCCCGTGGTGCGGATTTAGTCACTCCGAAGGGCAACCAGCGGGTCAACCCGAGCCGCCCGCCGGGCCGGGAAGTAGCCCGCCAAGAGGGCTGCCACTACCATCAGAACGGCGACACCGGCTCGGACGCCCGGATCAGCGGGATTGGTGCCGTGAAGCAGGCTGCCTAACCACTTTCCGGCCAATGTCGCCACCGGGAGGCCAATGGCCACCCCAATTCCAGCCAGAATCGCGGTGTCGCGGATGACCATCCGCCGGATCTGCCCCGAACCGGCCCCGAGTGCGCCCCGAATCCCGATCTCCTGAGTCCGCCTTCCGACCGAGAAGGCCAGCACGCCGTAAACCCCGATCAAGGCCAGTGCTAACCCCACCAGCGCAAATCCCAAGACTTGGTAGGCGTTGGTCCGGACGCCGGCCAACTGCTGGTCGACGCGGACGGTGGCCGGCGTCGCGCTGAGCGGCCGGTCCGGCACCAGCCGGGCGAGGGTCTCCCGAATCGGCTTGAGCAGCGGCCCCGTCGCTCCGGTGGCCCGCACCACGAAAGTGGGGAAGGCCGACGGTGCCTGGGTCAGGGGCCGGTAGAGCTCGGGCCCGTCGTCGGCCAACAGGAGGTTAGGCTGGGCCGCCCGATTGTCGCGGACGACGCCGACCACCGCGAGCCGAAGCGGGAGACCCGGCGCGGTGTCGACTTGGATCATCTTGCCTAACGGGTCCTGTCCGGACCACCATCGTCGGGCCGCCCATTCGTTCACCAGCGCGGTCGGTGGGCTGCCCTCGGCGTCCTCCGCCCCAAACAGCCGGCCTCGGACCAGTGCCACACCGACCGCTCGGAAATAGCCGGTGTCGACGGCCCACCCGACCGGCGGGACGTCGGCTGCTTCCAACGGGGTGGCGGCTCCGTCGAGGGTAATCTGCGGCGCCGAACCCCGGGGGCCGAGTGGTGCGGATGCCCGAACGCCGATCGCGCCCGCGCCCGGTAGGCCTGCCAGCGCTTGGGTGATTTGCTCGGTAACCGGGACGAACTTCTCCTTGACCCGCCAGGGATGCGGAAAACTTGGCGACCCCTCGATGACCCGGTCCGCATCGAACCCGAGGTTTACCTGGCCGAGCCGGATCACGGTTTTCGTCATCAGTCCGGCACTGACCGCCAAGACGACCGCCACGCTGACCTGCGCCACCACGAATACCCGCTGGGCCACCGTTCCGAAACCACCGGCCGGCTGTGATCCACTTTGGCGGAGGAGTCCATGGAGGTCGGGCCGCCGGGCCAAACGACCGGGCACCAGACTGAGACCGAGGACGAACAGCACCGCCAGGGTCACCGCGAAGGCGAGGGTCCGGCCGTCGAGCCGATACTCCATCCCCGCCGGGCGGAGCGATTGCAGGGCATCGACTCCGGCCAGGACACCCAGCAACCAATGGGCGAATCCGAGCCCCACGACCGTGGCCACCGCGACGACCACCGCCTGTTCGGTCATCAGTTGCCGGGTCAGCCGGCCCCGGTCGGCGCCTAACGCCGACCGGACCGCGAACTCGCGGCGCTGGTGAAGGGCCCGGACCATGCTCATGTTGGCCAGATTGGCCGCAGCGATCAGGATGATGCACGCCACCACCCCGGCAAAGATCAGGTCATGAGACTGGGTGGCGGCCGCATAACGCTCCCGGAGGGGCAGGGCGTCGAGGCGAACCGCCGGTGCGGTGGGCGGCCGGGTGCCCTGTAGCGCCGCGGGATCGAGGGTCCCCAACTCGCCCCGCAGCTGCGCCACCGAAAAACCCGGTCTCAGGCGGGCGACCACCGTGAGGGTCCGAATCGACGGCTTGGTGCTCGGGTCGAGGGTCGGGACGGCCGGAAGCCAAAACCGGTTCCCGGCTTCATGGTTGAAACCAGCCGGCATCACGCCGATGACCGTATACCGGCTGTCGGACAGCTTGATCGAGCGCCCCAGGATGTTCGGATCGCGCCCCAAGTGATTGACCCACAGGTCGTGGCTGATGACCGTCACCAATTCGACCCCGAGCCGGTCGTCTTCCGCGGTAAAAACCCGGCCCATCTGGGGCTCGACGCCCAGTATCGTGAACAGACTCTGCGACGCGACACCGCCTTGGACCACGATTGGTTCGGTGCCTAAGTTGAGTGCCTTGGCCCCGCTGGTGTAGCCGGCCACCAGGTCGACGGTCTTGAACGGGTAGGTCTTGAGGACCGTGGCGAAGGTTTCGTACCCGACCTCGCACCCGCCCGGACAGGCTCCGGCTTGGCCGGCAGCGGTTTCGCTAATCACGGCCAGCCGATAACCGTCTTTGAACGGCAAGGCCCGGAACCGGACCGCGTCGATCACGCTGAAAGCGGCCGCGCCGGTGCCGAGACCCAAAGCCAGGGAAAGGACGGCGGTTAGGCTATAGCCTGGACTCCGCCGGAGCCGGCGAGTCGCTTGCTTGAGTGCGGTGAGCATCGGATCCAATCATCGTTCAACGGTGACGGAGCGCAAGACCCGGTTGACTTGGGCCAAGCAGCCTCCCTACCATCCGGCCATGAGATCTCTTTGGCTGCCGGTCGTTCTATTGACGTTACTGGCCGGTTGCGGCGCCGACCGGGCGGCCCCTGGTGTCAACAGTACGGTCCGGGACAGTGCCGGGATTCCGGTGGTGTTCTCGACCGCTCCCCGCGATTCGAATCCAAGCTACCGGGCCGACCCGACTCCAGTACTGGACCTCGGTGGCGGCACCGACCTAGCCGACGAATTCAGCGGGACCGTCATCGCCCTGCCGATGAGTGACGGCCGCTTGGTCGTTGCCAATGCCGGCACCAGCGAGATTCGGTTCTTCGATCGCACTGGTCAGCGGATCGGCAGCTTTGGACGCAAAGGGTCAGGCCCTGGGGAATTCGAGCGGATTGCTTCGATGCTCGTCGGGGCCGGCGATTCCGTCCTGGTGTTCGATCAAGGCACCCGCCGTTTGACCGTGATCGGTCCGACCGGGACCCTGATTCGGACCGGGATGATTGCACTCGAGCAGGGCACCGAGGCGACCGGCGTGATCGGCCTCCTCGCCGGTGGCGGTCTTGTGGTTCGCCCGGCCGGCGGCGGACAGGCCCCGAGCAGTTCGGGCGCCTTTCGGGATTCGGTTGATCTCCAGGTGGTCCACCCTGACGGCAGGCAAACGTTGGTCGGCCGGTTTCCCGGCCGCGAAGCCGGGATCGACATCGGGACGCAAGCCGGCCAGATCGTCTCGGTCAACATCGCTGAGGTTCCGTTTGGCCGCGCGTCACTGTTCGCCACCAGCGATACCGCCATCGTCTTCGCTTCATCCGACCGCTACGAGTTCGAACTCTACGATCGGTCCGGCCATCTCCTCCGCCGAGTCAGCCGCCGCCACCTGCCGGAACCGATCACCCCCGCCGACCTCACCGCCTTGGTGACCGCCGCGGCAATACCTAACGCCGACGCCCGGACCCGATACCAGAGTTCCCTCGAAAAAGCCGCGATCCCGGCCGCCAAGCCGGCCTACGATCGGGTCCTCTCCGGCGCCAACGGCGAGCTCTGGTTCCGCGACTACCTCGGCCCCTATCACCGGATCCGCCCCAGCCACTGGTCCGTCTTCGACCACACCGGCGCCTGGCTTTCAACCGTCGAACTCCCAACCGGCTTCGCCCCAACCTGGATCGGCCCCGACCAAATCCTCGGCACCTGGCTCGACCCCGACGACGCCCCCCACGTCCGCCTCTACCACCTCACCCACCCCTAGCCCCCACCCCCCGAGTGCCGAGCGCCGAGCGCCGAGTGCCGAGCAATGGCCCCATCACCTCCCCTAGAATGGAACTAGTGACCCAGCCAAGTTCGGCTAACTTCTGCCGCCAATGAGCAATCCCAACCAAGCGGCCCTCGCGGCCTTCGCCGCGGCGTGGCGGGAGCAAGACCTCGACGCCCTCGTGGCGCTGCTGACCGACGATGTCGAGTATCGCGCCTCGGTGGGGCCGGAACCCGGTACCACCTATCGCGGCCGGGCAGCGGTCCGGGCCGGGTTCGCCGCGATGTTTGCCTACGACCAGGCGGTCGCGGTGCGGGGCTCGCCGGCGACCTTCGTGGCCGATCGGGCTTACGTGGAGTGGGAGTACGATGTGATCGGGCCCGGGTCCAAGCCCGTTGCGGTGCGAGGGATCGACGTGTTCGGATTTGTGAACGGCCGGATCGCTCTCAAAGATGCCTTCCGGAAGACCTATCCATCCGACCCAAGGAGCCTGGCGTGACCACAGTGGTGGCGGGATTCACTCGATATCTGCCCCGCCAAATCCGGTGGCGTGGCCTTCATGTCGAGCCGGATCTCACTCTCAAGGTTTATGGTCTCTCCCGCTCCGATGGGCTCCCGCCGTCGGATGAGGTGGTCGTGCTGGCGACGGAGATCGCGGTCCGCTGTTTTCGGGCTCCACTCGAACCGGTGATGGCCGGCGGGGTCGATTGGTCGACCGTGCCGAATCACGGGCTGGGCGTGCTGATCGTGCATGTCGGGCGCGAGGCCACCTTTGCGCTCCTCGACTACTGGGTCGGCGAGAACATGCTGCGCCATCATGTCTGGGCTGCGTCCCACTCGGACCCAACCCGATTCGAGAGCCTCAAAGGCAGCGACATGTCGATGTGCGTCTGGGAAATGGCGGTCCTGCAGCATGAGCGGGCCGCCTGGCTTCGTCATGTGCTCACCGCCGATGGGCAAAGCGACCCCGCCGGTTATTTGGCCGACGTCCTGAACGTCGATATCTGAACTTTCCACGAGGTCTACCGACGATGGCCCAATTTCGCCGCCCCGCCCCCGAGGAGTACGCGCCGTACTATAGCCGCTACATCAGCCTCACTCCCGACGGCGACCTCGCGGTCACGATGCGGAACCAGATCGCCGAGATTCAGGCCACCTTCGGCTCGCTCACCGAGGCGCGGGCCGGGTTTGCCTATGCCCCGGGTAAATGGACGATCAAAGAAGTACTCGGCCATTTGATCGACACCGAGCGGGTGTTCTGTTATCGGGCCGTCAGCATTTCCCGGGGCGACCCGGCGCCGCTGCCGAGTTATGATCAGGATGTTTGGGTTCGGTCGGGCCGCTACTCGGAGCGTTCGATCGCGAGTTTGGTCGACGAATGGACCGCGGTCCGCCTTGCCACCATTGCGTTTGTCGAAGGGGCCCCGGATGACGCCCCGACCCGGCGGGGCGTTGCCTCGGACAACGTCGCCTCAGCCCAGGCCCTCCTCTACATTCTTCCCGGCCACGTCAACTACCACTTTCAGAGCCTGCGCACGCTCTACCCTAACTAGCGCCGAGCGCCGAGCGCCGAGTGCCAAGCACCGAGCACTTCTTTCTCCCGGGCCCGGTTCATCCCGGCTGCTCGCTTGTCCCGCTCGGCTGCCGGCCGGGCCTTGTCCCACACCAAGGTGTCACGCACCGTGTCCGCCAACGGCCGGAACGTTAGGCCGGCCGCCACGGCTCGGGATACGTTCACATACATCAACGGCTCCCCCGGCGCCCAGGCCGGGATGTCGCTCCAGGGCGCCAGCTTCTGCTGCTCGAGAAAAGTTTCCGGAACCCAGGTAAAGGTGACCGGCGCCGCCGTGGTGGCCCGAATCCCGTACAACATTTCCGCCACCGACATCCGGCCGGTCGGGCCGGTCGCGTTGAAGTTGCCCATCGTGCCGTTCTCGGCGAGCCGCACGATCCACTCAGTCAGGTCGCGCTGGTCGATGACCTGCATGGCGTGGTCGGGATTCCCGGGCGCTAAGACCTCCCCGCCTTCATCGATCCGGACCGGCCAGTAGGTAAACCGGTCGGTCGGGTCGGTCGGCCCCACGATCAGTCCGGGCCGGACGATCGTGGTCCGGCCCGGAAATGCCGCGTGACAGAGATTCTCCGACAGCGCCTTGGTCAGCCCGTACGGGGCTACGTCGCCGTCTTTCCATCCCGGGGGCGGGGCGAACCGCTCGGCGTCTTCGTCAATGATCGGCTTGGCTAACACCCGATCTTTGAGTGCATACCCCATCGCGTCGGTTTTGTAGGCGGAAATCGACGACACGAAGAGATAGTGCCCGACCGAATCCTTGAGGGCCTTGATGCTCCGATCGACCCAGCGGTAGTCGCGGGCGTTGTTGTCGAGCACCACGTCCCACTTTCGCTTCGCCAAGACGCTCAGGTCGTTGTCGCGGTCGCCGATCAAGTGCTCGACGTCGGTGACCTTGGTCTGGCTTCGGCCTCGGGTCAAAATGGTGACTCGGTGCCCTCGTTCCAGGGCGTACTTTACCGTATTGGGGCCGATGAAGCCGGTGCCGCCCAAAATGAGAATCGTCTTCGGTGCCATTCCGTCAAACTCCTGTTAGGCGGTAGCCTAGTTGCGGCGATCGAACCGGATGCCTTTTTCGACGTGCTCGATGGCGTCCTTCGTGGCCTTGATGGCCCCGACCCGGTGTCCGCCCTTGTCGGCGGTGGCCTGTTCGAGGTGCTTCAGCGCTTCTTGGAGACTGTCCTTGGCTGCCTGCATGTGGGGCTGCTGCGCTTCGGCGGTTTGGCCGATGAGGGCCGTCAGCGCGATGGTACCAATGACCTGACGACGAGAGACGGGACGAGTCATGGAACACCTCCAGGCGGTTCAAGGAAGGCAACTGCGGGGCCCCGGAACAATAATGCCACTCGGTCCGGCTTAGGGTGCCTTCCGCCCCCAACCGCTGGGTGGCTATTGGTGCCGTACGATGGCGGGTTCGAGCTGGACGTCGAATCGTCCGGCACCCACCTCCCCAAATTCGCTATAGCCCCAGCAATAGACGATGTTTGCGGTCGTCGAGGCGCAACTGAAATTGTGGCCGGTGGTCACCGACGTCACAGTCACACTCGTCGGCAGTTTCGTGGTGATCGGGTTGGGCTCCGCCCCGCTGGTATAGCCCGCGCCGGCCTGGGCGGTGGAATTGTTGCCAAAGCAGAGAACCCGGTGGTCGGTGGTGCGGGCGCAGGTGGCCTCACCAACGCCGATCTCGGCGATGGATTGTCCGCCGGCCGAGCGAGTCGGCGTGCTCGTCCCTAGGCCGTCGATGTCCCTCCGCCCATCGCCGAAGTTCCCGTTCCCAGAGAAGCCCCAGCAATAAGCCTCGTTCGCGCTCGTGATACCGCACACCGTGAGCGGCCCGCTGGCGAGCGTGACGAACGCGTGACCGCCGAGGATCGGAATCGGACTTAGTGCGAGGGGCACCGCGGGGTTCCCGAGATTCCCGTAAGCATTTTTGCCCCAACAGAAGGTTGCCCGGTTGGTCGCGATGCCACAGGTCTGGAACCACCCCGGACGGATCATCGTGAACTTGAGTCCGCCCGACACGGGCACCGGTGCGAGGGCCCCGACCTGTTGGCCGGTGCCAAGCTGG
>JAYVJS010000192.1:0-5576 GCA_043769075.1 Gemmatimonadota bacterium
TGCCAGCTGCGACAACTGGCCATAGTTGGCAAACCGATCGATCCCGAAGTAGACCGAGCCGTCCTCGCCGCGGTAGGCCGTGCCCTTCTGGAGCAATCCGGCGACCAGTTCGATCATCGGCGCGATGAAGTCGGTGGCCCGCGGGTAGACGTGGGCGGGGACCAGGCCGAGGTAGTCTCGATCCTCGAGAAAGGCGGCAGCGTACGGCTCGGTCAGCTCCTTGATCGACACTCCCTTCTCGCCGGCGGCCTTAATGATCTTGTCGTCGACGTCGGTGAAATTCATAATATGGAAGACATCGTAGCCGCTCGCCTCAAGCCATCGGCGCAACAGGTCGACGAACAAGAAGGTTCGGAAGTTGCCGATGTGAGCGTAGTTGTAGACCGTCGGGCCGCAGGAATACAGGGTGACCCGGGGAGCCGAAATCGGCTCGAATCGCTCGATCTGGCGAGTCAGGGTGTTGTACAGGGATAGCGACACGAGCGGCTCCAGCCGAAGACGGGAAGTAAAGTAGGGGGAGGCGACTGTTCCCGCGCCTCAGTCGCCCCGGACGCGGAGGGGCGCGACCCGCACGGCCCGAGCCACCGTGGGGATTTCGATACCCTCTAGGTCGAGACGATTCTTGAGCCGGCGCTGAAATTCGCGAGAGGCTTCCCACTGGAACCCGGCGACCGTCCGGACAAGGGTCCGGATCGTCAACCAGGTGTCCCCAAGTCGTTCGACGCCTAATACTTCGGAGGGACCTTCGAGCCTCGCGCCCCATTCGCTGTCGTGCTGAAAGAGGGTCAGTTCATCTCGGACCACGGCCAGCGCCTTGTCGACGTCGACGTCATAGCCGACGGTGACATCGACCACGGCCCGCGACCAGCCCCGGGTCAAGTTGCTGACCATCGAGATGGAGCCGTTCGGAATGATGTGGATCGCGCCGCGGACATCCCGCAGGGTAACGATTCGCAGGGTCATCCGTTCGACGGCGCCGGACTTCTCCCCGATCTGAATCACGTCGCCGACGACGAACTGGTTTTCGAAGAGGATGAAGAATCCGGCGATGAAGTCCTTGACAAGGCTCTGAGCCCCGAAGGAAATCGCGAGGCTCAGGATCCCCACGCCGGCCAACAACGGCTTGATATCGACAAACAGATTGAGGCTCAGCAAGGCCACGGCAATCAGGACCACGGCCCGACCAACGCTCCTCACTAACTGCGCAATCGTGTGCCCTCGCTTTTCGACTGCGGTCAGGAAGGCATCGTCGCCATCGTCAACCGACGATTCGATCCGACGGGCGACCAGGCGGACCACCCGATTGGCGATCCATCCAACCAGCCAGATGGTGGCGAGCTGAATCAGTTTCTGCCAGAGGAGGGCCTGCTCCACTCCCAACAGGCGACTCATCCAATCGATCGGGTTGATTGACATGGGACGAAGCTTATGAGGAGGCCGGCGGAAGCGTCAACTCGCTACCAGGACACCCGGAGGCCGGCCGCGAGGGTCGAGAGTGAACGCGAGCCGGAGGCGTTCTGGCTGAGGCTCCGATGCCAGCGGCCCTCCACAACGCCCGACAGTCGGCTAGCGAGCCCGCCGACGGTCACGCCGGCGCCGATCGACCCGGTGAAGTCGTCGGTTTCGCGCCATTCCGCCGCGCCGACCACGACGAACTCCGGAAGCACCAACGTTGGGGCGGCCTCCCAGGCATAAGCACCGATACTCGCCATCAAATGGGGATGAACGGCACCGGCTCGCTGGCGAAGTCGAATGGCGAGGTCGAAGGCTCGAACCCGCCGCGCCCCGCCACTGAGGAGAAGCACTTCGGGACCAACCAACAGAGACTGGCCGGAGATCCCGATTCCGATCCCGAGATTGAAGCCACCAACGGCGGCGTTGCCGAGGCCGTCGTGGATCCGGGCTACCACAGGGCCGGCGAAGACCTCAGCCCGGTATTGGGCCTCTGCGCCTCGCGAACCAAGGATCAGCACAGCCAACCAAACCGCGATCCGACCTCCGTCCATAGCCCCTCCCGTCAAGGCAAGGGGAACCTAGCGGAGTTCGGAGAGGACTTACTTCTGGCCGGGCCGGTGACTCAAACTCCAGACGTAGGCGGCCACCAGCCGAACCTGCTGGTCGGTGAGTCCCGAGCCGCCTCGAGGGGGCATGATCTGGCCGAGTTTGCTTTGCTCCGAACTGACCCCTTCAAGGATCCGGGCGACGATCTCGCCGAACGTCCCTTTGCCATGAAGCCAGACCCGGTCGGTAAGATCTGGCCCAAGGGCGCCCTTGGCGTCGGCTCCATGACAGGCCATACAGAGGCCCTCGCCCGCAAACAGATCTTTTCCTGAGGCCACCGCCGAGGGGGTAACCTCAGGGGGCAACGTGTCGGTCGCCGCCTGCGCCCGGACTTGGCGGGGCCGACCGACCAGGAGGAGGAACCCCACCATCAAAAGCCGCGACCGCCAGGCCATCCGAATACTCTCCCGTTTGGGCTTGCCCACCCTGTGTGGTACGCCAAAGTAATCGGGACGGAGCCGGCAGGCGACCGCTACGTCGACGGACGAACGACGAGTACCGGCTTCCCTGCGCCGCGGACGATTTTGTCGGCCACGCTCCCGAGCAAGAGCCGCCGGAAACCACTGTTGCCGTGGGTAGTCATGGCCACAAAGTCGATCTTCCCCAGCTCAAGTTGCTCGAGCACCGTTGCCGCCACGCCCAAGCCAACAACGACCTTCGTGTTAACGGCCAGTCCGGCGGCCCGCAACCGATCCGCGACCTCATCGAGGTACTTCTGCGCATCCGACCGGATCGCCTCGAGGGTTTCAGCCGGCACTGGAAGCGGATAGGGCGGAACCGCACCGGTGACACCCAAAATCGGCTCGATGACATGAAGGAGGGTCAGGTGCGTTTGGGCCAGCTTCGCGAGTTCCGTCAACGGGCCAAGGATCTTCTCGGCTTCGGTCGAGCGGTCCAGCGGAACGAGGCAGGTCTGGAACTTGATCTCGGGCGCGGGCACCGGTGCCCCATCGCGAGGATGGAGGAGCAGCACAGGAACCGAGGTGTGGCGGACGACATGATCCGCAACGCTTCCCAGCCAAAACCGACTCAGCAGGCCGCGGCCATGGGTCGACATGACCATGAGGTCCGGGGCTTTCCGCTCGAGTTCTTCGACCAAGGCCGGACCGGCTAGGCCTTCCAGCAACGAGAAGCCAACGGGGGCCGGGCCGACCGCGCCGCAGTCGATTGCCGTGGTCGAGAGGTAGGTCTTCTCGGCGACCCGCATGGCCGCCTCGTCGGGTCCGGTGGAACTCGGGATGTCGGCGGCCGGAACCATCGCCATCACCGGTTCGTGGACCATGAGCAGGTGTAGGTCGGCCCCGGCACTTCGGGCCAGCCGCGTCGCAACGGGTAAGGCGGTCTCGGCGAATCGCGATCCATCGAGCGAAACCACTATCGAGCGGAGTGTCATGGGGTCTCCTATTTGTGTTCCTGAGGCCGGGTCGCCGGGCACGTCGAGATACCGAACAGGGTGTACAGAGGGCAATTGCCCGTCAGCGCGGTTCCGACGGGGATCAGTCCGAGGAGCGTGAGATACCGGAAAGGCCCGGTGATCGCTCCGAAGAGCCCCAACACCATCGCCCCGAGGATGAGGCGGATGGCGCGATCAAAGGTCCCGATGTTTCTGGTCATGGCCGTTCTCCTGTTGACTTCCATCAAGAGATCTACCGGGACGGCTCACAAGCCATCCTGATGTCGGCATGAGGAAACCTTCAGACCCAACTCAAATCGGAACGGTTAGTACAGCAGACGGCGCGGCGTAGAGGAGATTCCGGGCGATGTTTGTCGGGCCGATCACCTTCGGCGGTCCACCGCGGCGATAGCCGATGACCAGTAGATCGGTGTTTGATGATTGAAGGTGCGCCAGTATCTCCTCGATTGGGTTCCCTCGGCGAATGGTCACCGGAGTGTTCTCAGTGCCTGCGACGTTCAAGTCCGAGAACCGAATCGTTCGGGCCCTTGGCATTGGGCTGCCCAGCCCGGCGGCAGCCTCGTCCGCCGAACCGGGCTCAACTGTTAAGGCAGTAAGCTCGGCGCCCACGGCCGCCGCGAATCCCATCGCCGCCGTCAGCACGGCCCGGGCCCGCTCGGTACCGTCGAGAGCCGCGACAACGCGCTTGAATTGCTGAACCCGAGTGGGAACGAAAAGCACCGGAACCTCGCTCCGGCGCACCACGTCGTCGCTGGTCTCGCCGAGTTCAAGCCGGTGGTCGGGCGCCCGGGCCCGGCGCCCCAAAACGATCAAGTCAGCCGCTCGGCCGGCGGCGAGCCGACAGATTTCAATGCCGGGGAGGCCACAGGCGAGTGTCACCTCCGGGTCGGCGTCCCGGCCCCCAAGGATCTCGGGACCGAGCCAGGTCCTGAGCCGTCCGAGCTCAGGGATTGGCGCGCCTGCCTCCGAGGATGACACCGACGTACCCGCAGCGACCGGCCCCTTGGCGACATGGGGGACGACGGAGACCACCGTCCAAACCCTTCCCTCCCGACTGGCAATGGCCCGGGCCATCACCACCGCATGGCGTCCTTCGGCCGATTGGTCGGTCGCCGCTACGATGTTGCTGCCGATCAACCTAGGGTTCATCCGATCTGGGTTGGCGGCGAAGCTAGCGGAATCGGAATGAAGCCATTATGAAGGAGGTATGACTGAAGTCGGGTTTAGCGACCGCGTCGAACGGCTGGTTCGCGCCACCCCGGAAATCGTCGGGGAGCTCAACTTGGACCGGGTGCTCCAACGAGTCGCCGATTTGACCCGAGAGTTACTGGGAGCGAGGTACGCCGCCGTGGGGCTGCTCGGCCCCGACAGCCAGACCCTCCAGTCGTTCACAACCTCGGGCCTGCCAGACGACGTCCGGCACAGCATCGGATCGCTGCCGACCGGTCGAGGCATTCTCGGCTTAGTGATTCGGGAGGGCCGGGTGGTGCGCCTCCCCAAACTCGGCGCCCACCCGGCCGCTGTTGGATTCCCGGCCAACCACCCTCCAATGGATTCGTTTCTAGGGGTTCCGGTGATCGGACGGAACGGGATCTTGGGCGACCTCTACCTGACCGAGAAGATCGCGGCAGCGGAGTTCTCCGACGAGGACGTCCACGTCGCGATGCTCCTGGCGAGTATCGTTGCTTCCGCTGTTGAGAATGCCCAGTTTCACGACCGCACCGCCCGCCTCCTCGAAGAAGTTCAGCAGCTTCACCGGAGTCGGGAGCGGTTCTTCGCGATGATCAATCACGAACTTCGCAATGCGTTGGCCGCGGTATACGGGTGGGCTGAGATGCTGATTCGGAAGAAAGACCCCCAATCCGTTCCCCGAGGGGCTTACGAGATTTTGGAGGCCGCCGAGCAGGCCGTGGCACTGGTCAATGATCTCCTGGATCTAAACCGGCTGGACGACGACCGGCTCAAGCCAGTGGTGCGGGATGTCGAGTGCTCGGCTCTCGTTAGGGCCGCGATTCAACGCTGCGTCCCAGCCGCCGCCGAGAAGAACGTGACGCTCGAAGGGCCGGCCGCCGGCGAGCGCCTGCTCTGCCGAACCGATTCC
>JAYVJS010000193.1:0-3687 GCA_043769075.1 Gemmatimonadota bacterium
CCGCGGCGGTCGACACCATCAACGGCTGGGTCAACCGAAAGACCAACGGGAAGATCCCGACGATTCTGACCTCGATTCGTCCTGAAGAAATCCTCTTCGCCGTCAACGCGATCTACTTCAAGGGCCTCTGGCGAGCCCAGTTCAAGAAAAGTGAGACCACCGCGGCCCCGTTTCATCGCGCAGGCGGCGGAGTCCATTCGGTGCCGTTCATGCATCGCGATGAAGACACGCCGTACACCAAAGGCGCCGACTTCGAGATGGCCGACCTCTGGTATGGCGGGGGTGCCCACACCCTATCCGTGATTCTCCCGGCGGAGGGCACCACAGCGGCGAGTCTGGCGGCCCGCCTGACCGCGGCCGAGTTCACGGCGGCGGCGGCCCAGCTCCGACCGGTCAAGGTCAACCTCTTCTTCCCAAAACTTCGCCTCGAGTACAAGCGATCGCTCGCCGACGATTTGAAGGCCCTCGGGATGGCCGTGGCGTTCTCGGACCTGGCTGACTTCACCGGGATAGCCAACGACCAACTTCTGATCACCCGAGTCGAGCATAAGACCTTCGTCTCGATCGATGAAGAAGGGACCGAAGCGGCTGCCGCCACGGCGGTTGGCATTGGGGTCACTAGTGTGGGACAGTCCGTCACGCTTCGGGTCGATCGACCGTTTCTCGTCGCGATTCGGGAGCGGTTGTCGGGGACCATCTTGTTTTTGGGGCTGGTGTCGGAGATTCCGTCGAACTGAACCTATTCAAGCGGCTACCGCACGAGTCCGGCTGTCGGGGTAGAATTCGGACTACCTCCGAAGTCCCCCATGTCGATTCGTCGTGCCCTCTTTGCGGGCCTCGTGCCCGTAGTCGTCCTGGCCCAAGGGCCCCAGACCCGAGGCCCTGCCGCGCGGGCAGCCCTGGCCGCCTCGCTGGACTCGGCGGCGCGTACCCACGTCGCGGCCGGAAGTCTGGTCGGCATGTCGGTGGCCGTGGTTCACCGGGGCGATACCCTCCTCAATCGGAGCTACGGTTTCGCCGACCTCGAGCACGAGATCCCTGGGTCCGACCGCGCCGTCTACGCCCTCGGTTCGATGACGAAGCAGTTCACCGGCGTCGCGATCCATCACTTGGCCGACCGAGGTCTCCTCGACCTCGATGCCGATGTGCGGACCTACCTGCCCGAACTGAACACGCACGGGCGGGTCATCCCAGTGTGGCGGCTCCTCGATCACACCTCGGGCCTCGCCGAATACACCGGGCTCGCGGGGTTTGGTGCGCTCAGCGTCCAGACCCCGCCGCGCGACACGATCGTCCGGCTCATCAACCGGGAACCGCCGGTGTTCGAACCCGGTTCCCAGATGATCTACAACAACACCGGGTTCTTCCTGGGTGCGATGATCGTGGCGCGGGTCAGCGGGCAGTCGTTCGAATCGTACCTGACCGACCATCTCCTCAAGCCGCTCGGCATGGAGGATTCGCGGTACTGCGACGAGCGCGCGGTGATGAAGGGCCGGGCCCGGGGGTACCAGCGCAACCGGGCGGGCGCGGTCGTCAATGCGTCGGTCATCAACCATCAGTGGCCGTATGGGGCCGGATCAATGTGC
This sequence comes from Gemmatimonadota bacterium, assembly GCA_043769075.1. Classification (GTDB taxonomy): domain Bacteria; phylum Gemmatimonadota; class Gemmatimonadetes; order Gemmatimonadales; family GWC2-71-9; genus SHZU01. Next base: position 1,587 of record JAYVJS010000193.1, read on the forward strand.
GGCAGCGCGCGTGATCTGATCCGGTGGAACCAGGCCCTTCATCATGGCGGGGTACTCAAGCCGGCGACGTATTCGAAGTTGGTGTCGCCACGGGCGCTGGTCGACGGGAGTCCGATTCGGTATTCCGGGGGTTTGTCGATTCACCGGGCCTTCGGCTACCGGACCATTGAGCACGGCGGGGCGATCGACGGGTTTCTGTCGAATGCCGGCTTCTATCCGGACGATGATCTCTTGGTGGTAGTGCTCCAGAACGACCAAGCGCGGGCCCCGGCGCTGCTGACCGACGCGCTCGCGGCGATTGTGCTTGGGCCGGCGGCCGTGGGTCCAAGCGGCCGCCCGCCCGATATGACCGGTTTTGCGGGGGTGTACCGGGGCCTTCGGCGCGGTGGGATCTTGGCCGTCACAGTCGATACGGCCGCCGGTTTGCGACTGACAGTCGAGGGATCTGAACCCGTGGTCCCGGTGTATCAGTCAGCGTCGACCTGGGTGGCTGGGGCGACCCAGTACACGTTTGTCCGCCGAGCCGGAGGAGCCGTCGAGCTTCGGGTCGAGTTGTTGTGGCGGCCGGGGGGCATCTACAGCCACTATGTGCTCCGGAAATAGTGACAACTAGCGGAAGCGGCCCGTCCGGTGACTCGGGCGGGCCCGTCTATCTGCGACTACTTGACCTGCGACTACTTGACGAAGATCACGTTGCCGGTGAGGTCGGTCACGGCGCCGATCTTCCCCTGCGCACTGAAGGCGACCCGCCGGGGCTCGCCTCCCACATTCAGCGAGCCGGTAATTCGGCGCTTTTGAAGGTTGAACACCTGGACCAAGCCGTTCAAGGGAAGGGTGATCCAGGCTTCATGGTCGTCGGGTGTGACGCCCACGCCGAAGCCAACCCCGGCGATCGGAATTTGGGTCCCCATCGCGCCGGTGGCCAGGATGATGTCGTTCAAATAGCCGCCCTGATTGGCCACGTAGAGGTGGCTGCCCTTCTTGTTGAGGGCGAGACCTTGAGGCACACCACCGACGTTGAAAGTCCGGACTACGTTCCCGGTGAAGATATCGATTTCGGAGACGGTCCCGCTCCCGAAGTGGCTGGCGTACACCATCCGGCCGGCGGGATCGATGGCAAACGCGTTGGTGGCGAACCCTACGGTCAATGTCTTGGTGATCTGGAGGGTCTGGGCGTCGACGATCATCAGCGTGTTGTCGTTGTTACCGACGTAGATCTGCAGTCCGTCGGGGGAGACTTCGATCGAGAACGGCGATGAGCCACCGGTCGAGATACTGGCGATCGCCGCATTGGTTCCGACGTTGATGACGGTGACTGAGTTGTCGCCCTGATTAGCGGTATAGGCTCGCGTGCCGTCCGGCGAAAAAGCGATCCCGGTCGGCAAGGCGCCGGTCGGAATTGTCGCGGTAATCGAGCGGGTGGTGGTGTTGGTGACCCCGACGGCGTTCGAGAAGAGTTCGGTGAAATACGCGAGACCGTCGTCTCGAACCGCGACCGCCCACGGGCTTGGGGCGATCACCTTGCCTAGGATGGTGCCAACCGGGTGGCCCTTGGTCGGGTTACAGGCGTTCCCGCCGGCGGCGAGGCTGACCGGAGTACCGTCCTGAGGCAATGACTTGTCCGGCTGGGTTGAATCACTGCAGCCAGCCAGGACGGCGATCGTGAGCGGAAGGAACCGGTGGAGTCGCGGGGAATTCATTTGGCCTCGTTGCCTGGAAGGAGAAGGTCTCGTCGACGATTAGCCATAGTGCCCAAGGCAGGCTTGGTCTGCAACCCCCGGATTCACGGTAGATTGCGGCCTCAGGTGGCCGCCGGCCGCGGCCCGACCTCCCGCCGGGTCCGCAGCAACGGTATGAGGAGGCCGAGGATGACCAGGCCGAAGCCAATCAGCACGACTCCGACCAGGCGCGGTCCGAGAATGCCGAGGCGTGTTGGTGGCCCATCGCGTCGTGACGTCATAATGGGTGTGGTGGCCCGGGTCAGTTGAAGTTGGGCGTTGACCCGGGGCGAGGCGACGGCGCGGACCACTCGGCGACCGCCGGGGGTCACGACGTAGCCGCCGTCCCAAACACCAGCGGTCGTTCCGTCGTCGTGTTTCCC
>JAYVJS010000194.1:0-15861 GCA_043769075.1 Gemmatimonadota bacterium
CGCCGACCCGGAAGGGAACATCTACGCGCTGTGGGAGGACTCCCTCCCGGGCCAAGGACCGGCCTAACGATTGGGCGGTTCGTCGCCGCCGAGTCGGTCGTCCGTTTCGAGGGAATCGGTCGGAATGACGACCCCCTCCGCGCCCAGGGTCCGGAACAACCGCCATTGGGCTTGCCGGGCTGCCGCCACCCGGCCGCCCTCGTACATCAACGAGATCAACAGCACCCCATCTTGGCGACCAAGATACCCAACCAAGGTGGCGACGTTGCCGAGGGTCCCGGTTTTGGCGCGAACGACCCCTCGTTCGGGCAGGCCGCTCGCGAGGTGAAACAGGGTGCCGGACCCGTTCGGTGGTAACAGCATCGCGAAATTGCGCCCGCCCGGCGCCAACGGAAATCGGGCCAGGTAGGAGACGAAGGTATACGGGGACACCCGGTTCTGGTCCGAAAGCCCGCTCCCGTCCACCAGCCGGACGCCGCCGAAGTCTCCGGTGATCTGTTGGACGTGGGCGGTTAGGCGCTCAGCCGGAGCCGGGTCGTTGCCGCCGGCCCATTTGAGGAGAAGCTCCGCTCCGAGGTTGAGGCTCCGGCGGTTGATCTCGCTGGCGATTGAATCAAATACCGGTGAGTGGATCTCTGCCATCACGGTGGTCCCAATCGCGCCGCTCAGGAGGCCGGGGCTCGGGGTCCACTCGATACCGGCATCCGCCAACGAAGTCGACCAGATGGCTTCCAACAACGCCCGGGTATCGGACGCCACCCGGGCAATCGAGCGAGAGCGGCCCTTGATGCCTAACGTCCCGGCGATGAGGTAGCGCCCATTGCTCTGGGCTTCGACCCGGAGCCGCGAGCGGCGCCCTTTGGTCGTCTTGGCGGTAATCGTAAACAGCCGGCCGATCCGATTCGGCTCGGTGCCGAGCAACTGGACCGGGCGCCCCACCTTGGCTCCCGGTGCCACGCTCACCACGATCATATTGTCGTGAATCGTGAGATTGCCGACCAGCGGCGCGAAAATGCGGCCCTGGTGCCGCACCGACCAGGTCGAAGGAAACGCCGCGTTCGCGGAGCCGACCGCGCTGGTGACCGCCAGCGGGCCGGTCAGTCGGCGAATGCCACGGGCCGCGAGTTGGGTGGCCAAGTCGGCCAGGCTGGTGACTTCGCGGCCCCGATGCTCGAGGGTCGGATCGCCGTTCAGCTCCAGGGCCCAGGTGCCCTTCCAGGTTCCGGTGGCGGGCTCGATCGAGCCGGTGCCGACGACGCGAGTCGTCTTCCGAGCATCACTGCCGAGGACGCTGCGGGCAAAACCGGTGGTGAAGAGCTTGACCGTCGAGGCGGGAATCATCGTGCGGGTTGGCTGAATCCCCCACAGCATCCGGCCCTGATTATCAGCCACGGCGACACCCCAGAGGCCAGGGGCTTTGCGAGACGCCTCGCGAAACCAACCCTCCATCTCCTGCTGGAGGGTTAGGGTGCTGTCGGCCGCCTGCTGGGCCACCGCAACCGGCGCGGCGCCCCACATCAGACTCAAATACAACAACGCCCGCGACATCCTACGTTCCATCGAGTGCCTATTTCAAGAGAGCCTTGGCAATAGTCTGCAGCTGCATATTGCTGGTGCCCTCATAAATCGTGCCAATCTTGGCGTCCCGGTAGAATTTCTCCGCCGGGTATTCCTTCGAGTATCCGTAACCGCCGAACAGGTCGAGCGCCTGGCCCGCAATGCGGTTGGCCGCCTGGGCACTGAACAGCTTCGCCATGGCCGCTTCCTCGATGAAAGGGTGGCCGGTGTCCTTGAGGCGAGCGGCGTTATAGACCATCAGCCGGCTGGCTTCGAGCTCGACTTTCATCTGCGCAATCTGGAACTGAACCCCCTGGAAATCGGCGATCACCTTGCCGAACTGCTTCCGCTCCTTGATGTACTGAATGCAGCAGTCGAGAGCACCTTGGGCGATCCCAATCATCTGCGCCCCGATCCCGATCCGGCCTTCGTTGAGCGTCTCGATCGCCACCTTATACCCGATGCCCACGGGTCCGAGAACGTTGCCGAGCGGGACTCGACAGTTTTCGAGGATCAGTTCGGTAGTGCTCGAGGCCCGAATCCCGAGCTTGTTCTCCTTCTTCCCGACCGAGAAGCCCGGAAAATCTCGTTCGACCAAGAATGCGGTGATGCCCTTGTAGCCCTTGGAAAAGTCGGCGTTGGCGAACAGGACGAAGATCCCGGCTTCGTCACCGTTCGTAATCCAGAATTTCCGCCCGGTCAGTTCCCAGTGATCACCCTTGAGTTCCGCCTTGCATTGGAGTGCGAAGGCGTCGCTGCCGCTCGCCGGTTCCGACAACGCATAGGCGCCGAGGAGCCCGGTGGTCATCCGGGGAAACAACCGCTGCTTCTGCTCGTCGGTGCCCCATTTGAGTAGGGCGTTGTTCACCAGGGTATTGTGGACGTCGACGTAGATGGCCGCCGAGGCGTCAACCCGGGCGAGTTCCTCGATGGCCAAGGTCGCTAGGAAGATCGAGCCCCCCGCGCCGCCCAATCCCTCGGGGACTTCGATGCCCATCAGTCCAAGATCGAAAAATCTGGCCACCAGATCAGGGCGGAATTTGGCCGCCTCGTCCATTTCCATGACGTGCGGCTTTACCTCGGTTTCGGCGAACTCGCGAACGGTTTGGCGGAAAAGCTGCTCCTCTTCGGAGAGGATCGAAAGCGGCGCCGCGGTGGTCAGGGTGTCGGACATTGGGGTTCCCGGGTTCGGTGGTTCGTCCTCGCCTCAAGATATCCACCGAGGCCCGGTTTGGCAGGTCGGCTTCCGAGGCGGTGTGCAAGCCCCCCGCCATGGTGCATCTCCCGTACCCAATTACAGAGGAGACCCCCATGCGTAGCCCGACCCTGGCCATGTTGGCCGGACTGATCCTTGGCATTCCCAATACCACCAGAGTCCCAATGAGCACCGGCACCGTCAAGGGGACGGTCCGGGAAGTCGGCATCGGCGGCGGCCCGGTGGCCGGCGCCCTCGTGACCGTTGAGGGAACCGCCCTCCGGACCCTAACGGACCGGAAAGGCGCTTTCGAGCTGTCCAATGTGCCGGTCGGCCCAGCCCGGGTGAGGGTCGTCTACGTCGGTTTCGAGTCCCAGAAGCGGGACATCGACGTTCGGGCCGGTCAGACGGTCACGGCGAACTTCGTGCTCAGCCCGGTCAGTCTCAAACTCGATGAGCTCGTCGTGACTGGCCAAACGGCCGCCCGCGAGTCCCGCGACATGGCCAAGAAGAGCGTGGCCCCTTACTCGACGATGCCGGCCACCGCCAGAGGTCGGGACTTCAATACCGAGGAGTACGGCCACCGGGACGAGAATCAGTGGCAGTCGCCGCTCCGGCAGCCGCTCTCGACGTTCTCGATCGATGTCGACGGCGCCAGCTACAGCGACGTTCGGCGGTTCTTGCGGGAAGGCTCGTTGCCGCCGAAGGATGCAGTCCGGGTCGAAGAAATGATCAACTACTTCCGGTACGACTATCCCAATCCCCACGGTGAGCACCCGTTCTCTGTCACCTCCGAGTTGGGACGGGCCCCGTGGGATCCATCCCACCGCTTGGCCCTGATCGGCCTCCAAGGCCAACGGATGTCGCTTGGCGAGCTCCCGCCCAACAACCTGGTGTTTCTGATCGACGTCAGCGGCTCGATGAACGACCCGAAGAAACTCCCGCTTCTCAAATCGGCATTCCGGCTCTTGGTCAACGAACTTCGGGCCCAAGACCGAGTCGCCATCGTGGTCTATGCCGGTGCCGCCGGTCTGGCGCTCCCGCCGACCCGGGGCGATCAAAAGGAACAGATCCTCGAAGCGATCGATCGCCTGGAGGCCGGTGGTTCGACCGCCGGGGGGGCCGGCATTCAACTGGCCTATCAGGTGGCCCGCGACCACTTCCAATCCGAGGGCAACAACCGGGTCATTCTCGCGACCGACGGTGACTTCAACGTCGGCGTGTCGAGCGACGGTGAGCTGATCCGGATGATCGAATCCCGGCGTCAGAGCGGAGTGTTCCTCACCGTGCTTGGCTTTGGGACCGGCAACCTCAAAGACTCGAAAATGGAGCAGCTCGCCGACAAGGGGAACGGCCACTACGCCTACATCGATGATCTGCTCGAGGCCAAGAAGGTCTTCGTTCAAGAGTTAGGCGCCACTCTCAACACGATCGCCAAAGACGTCAAGCTCCAGGTTGAGTTCAATCCGGCCCGGGTCAAGTCGTATCGCTTGGTCGGCTATGAAAATCGGCTCCTGGCTGATCGCGACTTCAACGACGACACCAAAGATGCGGGGGAGATGGGCGCCGGTCACTCGGTAACGGCCCTGTACGAAATCGTCCCGGTCGACGGCGAAGCGCCCGGCACCGACGGGTCGGTTGACCAACTGCGCTACCAAGATCGTCCCAAGACGACCGGGTCAGGCGACTGGTTTACCGTCAAACTCCGCTACAAGCCGCCGCAAGGCAGCACCAGCCGGCTGTTCGAGCGAGTCGTCCGAAACGATACCGGCACGCCGTCATCCGACTTCCGTTTCGTGACCGCGGTGGCCTCGTTCGGCATGCTGCTTCGGGACTCAGAGCACAAGGGTCAATCGACGTTTGCTAGCGTGCTGGCGATGGCGCGAGGCGCCCGCGGGTCGGACGAAGAGGGGTATCGGGCCGAGTTCATCCGGTTGGTGGAAACCGCGGAGACCCTGGCTGAGAAGTAGTCTTACCGAACAACGATGGTTCGATTCAATTCGATCGTGGCGGCGCCGGTGCCAAGGCGCTTGCCACGAACTCGAATTTCCACGATGCCCTTCTGGAGTGAGACCAATGCGTCGCGGGGAAACACCCCGAAATCTTCGGTACAAGCAGTGGCGGGCGACACGAATTTGTCGTAGGCGGTGATCGTCAACACCGATCCGGCAGCCGCGACATCTTCTCCGTCGGGGCGGTTGCAACTGGAACTTCCGTAGCTGTGGTATCGGACCGTCACGAGTCCGGCCCCGACCGTGTCAGGAACCACGATGCCGGACGGAAATCCCGACCCGCTGCCGGCATCGATGATCAGTTGCTTGCCGTCGGGCACTGGATCGAAGGCGTCGGTGCAGCCTACCGCCGGAGCCAACATGAGCAACACTAGTCGCCGCATTCTCGTTCTCCTTGGTCGACCGGAAGGGACACCGGATCGGGACCGAAGCCCTGACGGCTCACTGGGGCCGGCTTCCGGCCAAGACATCTAGGACGACCGGTACCCGGCCGAGGGGCGCCGAAACCTGGGCCCCTTGGACCCGGCCCCGAACCGCCGCCAGCATTTCTCGGCCGATCAGAACCCCCTCCGCCAACGCGGCTTCCTTACCCCGATCGCTCGCGGTCCGCATCCGCGCGAGTACCGCGTCGGGTACCGTGACGCCCGGGACCTCGTTGGCGAGAAACTCGGCGTTACGGAGCGACACCAAGGGCCAGATCCCGGCGATAATCGGAAGCTTGAACGATTCGACCTGTTTGAGGAATCGATCCAGTTGGGCAATGTCGAATACCGGCTGGGTGATCGCGAACTCGGCACCAGCCTCGACCTTCCAGGCCAGGCGCCGGAGTTCGCGCTCCGAGTCGACCGCGGCCGGATTGACGCCGACGCCGATCACGAAACTGGTCGGCTTGCCAAGCGGGTTTCGGCCCGGGTCAAGACCCCGGTTGAGCTGGGCCACCAGGTTGGTGAGCCCGATACTGTCGATGTCGAACACGGCCGTGGCGTCGGGGTAGGGGCCCATCTTGGGCGGGTCGCCGGTGACCAAGAGCAGGTTCCGAAGACCGGCGGCCGCGGCGCCTAACAGGTCGGACAGCATCCCGAGCAAGTTCCGATCCCGGCAGGCATAGTGGACCACGGTTTCGAGCCCGACTTCACGCTCGATCATCAGGCCCGAGAGCAAGGCGCCCATTCGGCTTTGAGCCCGGGGTCCGTCGGGAACGTTGACCGCGTCGACGCCGGCCGCCTTGAGGGCCCGGCATTGATCGAACATCGGAGTCGGGTCGGTACCGCGGGGCGGAACGATCTCCACCGTGGTGAGGAATTCGCCTCGGGCCAACTTGCCGCCGTACCGCGACCGCTGACCGAGCGGAATCGGGTCGGCCCCGGTCGGCGCGGTTTCGGCGACCACCGCCGCACGGGCATGCCGCGGGGCTACCGACCGCACGTACGACTTCATCGCCTTGATGTGATCGGGGGTGGTACCGCAACAACCGCCGACGAATCGAGCCCCGCCTTCGACCATCCGCCGGGAGTATTCGGCGACGTATTCCGGGCTCGCCATGTAGATCTTCCGGTCGGCCACCTCGCGGGGCAGCCCGGCGTTCGGTTGGGCGCTGATCGGCACTTGAATCACCGAGGCCAGACGCTCGACGACCTCGAGGATGGTCTGGGGCCCGACCGAACAGTTTACCCCGACCACATCGGCACCGGCCGTCACCAACGCGGGTCCGAAGGTCTCGGGAGCGGTGCCGTAGGCGGTGCGCCCATCTTCTCCGACGGTCATTTGCGCCACGATCGGCAGGTCGCTGACTTGACGGATGCCCTCGATGGCGACTTGGATCTCGCTCAAATCCGCGAACGTCTCCAAAATGAAACCGTCGACCCCCCCATCGCGGAGGCCCCGGGCTTGCCGGGCAAACGCAGCGCGGGCGTCGGCCAGAGCCAGCTCGCCGAGGGGTTCGAGCCGAACGCCAAGCGGTCCGATGGCGCCGACCACCGCGGCCGCCGTTCCGGCGGCTTCCTTGGCGATCGCGGCCGCCGCCGTGTTGATCCGCTCGGTGTCGTCGGCCAACCCATATTGCGCCAACTTGAACTGGTTCGCACCGAAGGTGTTGGTCTCGATGATCTCCGCACCGGCTCGGACGTATTCACGGTGAATGTCTCGCACTAAGTCGGGTTGCCGGAGGGCCAGTTCGTCGAAACAGACGTTGACGAAGACTCCGCGGCCGTAGAGCATGGTGCCCATCGCGCCGTCGAAGACGTGGACTTTGCCGTCCGCGATCAGGTCTCGTAGCGTTGGCATGGGCGAGGTCCCTTCCATCAAAAAGCCCGGGGCTAAAACGGCCCCGGGCGACGTTTTAGCGTTTGTTTAACGTGGCCGCAATCAGCGCAAATCACCACGAACCGTTAGGAAAACAAAGGTAATCCGGGCGGGGATCTTGCGCGACCGGGCGGAGTAGCTAGTATACGTAACTATATGGTTACAGAAGCTCGCCGGTTCAATTGGTCCGGGATTTGGGCGCCACTCGTCGTCGTGGGTACGATGCCCTGGTGTCCGGCGCGGGCCCAGGAGGTCGTCGGACTTCGAAACGGCACCCTCACCGGAGTGGTGATCGACGCGGTGACCAAAGCCCCGGTCCCCCTCGCGTTGATCACCCTCGGCGAGATCCGGCAATTCGCCTCGGCGCAAGGACGGTTTCTCCTCCGGGGTGTTCGCGAGGGCCGGGCCGATCTGACCGTGGCGCAAATTGGGTACGGTCCCCGCACCCTTCCCGCCCAATTTCGGAACGATTCTTCGGGTCCGGGAACGGCCGAGCTCACGGTCATGCTGACCCGGGTGGCGTTGGTGCTGCCGGAACTCACCGTCGTGGCCTCGCCGGCTTGCGGCCAGGGCGTCGCAGGATCGTCGGACTTGAGCCTGGGTCCGGCTATTGCTGCGGTGCTCGAGAATGCCCGGCGCCTCTTGGCGCTGGAGCAGGCCTATCCGTTCGAGTCGGTCTTCCTGTTCCTGTCTCAGCAATTCGACAGCGCTGACCAGCTCCTGTCGACTCGCCGCGGGACCTCAATGGCTTCCACGAAGAGGATGCGAGGCTACCAACCCGGCCGGGTCCTGGAGCGCTCGGGGACTGTGAACTACTTCACCACCTCAGACTTGGCCCGCCCGCTCTTCCTCCAGTCGCACTGCCTTTGGCCGGCGGGCGTCGACACGATCGAGGGTGCGCCAGCCGTGGTGATTGGGTTTGCTCCGGTGTCCACGATTGTTTCCCCGGATTGGAGCGGCCGGCTCGTGGTCGATCTGGCGACATCGCGCCTGCTCCGGTCCGAGGCGTCTCTCGACCACCTCGACTCCACCCGCACCAAGCTCCGGGCGGTGAACTGCCAAGTCCGGTACGGGGAAGTGGCTCCGCTGGTGCTTCACGAGGCGGGTGCCCAGTGCACGTTGGTCGACGGAAGCAAGCGGAGGACCTGGACCCTCGAAACTCTCCGGCCGGTATCGATTCGGTTTCTTGGCAAGAAACCTGGTGACTCTTAAGAGAAGCTCGACTTTCATAAGTCGATCAAAATCCCTCTACCCTATGGCTTCCAACACCATGGTCTTTCGCGCCATCTCCGATCCGACTCGTCGGGCTATCCTCGATTCGCTCCGAAGCCAAGAGCGGCCGGCCGGTGACATCGCGGCGCTCTTTGCCGTCAGCCGGCCCGCGATTTCCAAGCACCTCCGGGTTCTTCGCTCGGCGGGTTTGGTCCAAGAGCGGAGGGCGGCCCAGTCGCGGATCTACTCACTGGTGCCCGAACCGCTCCGTGAGGTTGAACAATGGCTCGACCGCTACCGAGACTTTTGGGGCGCTCGACATCCCGGCCTCAAGCGCTACGTCGAATCAAAAGAGCAGAGGAGCCCTTGACGAGCGGCCTGTTGGTCAAGGTGGTCGGGCAGCCGGAGGTGGCCTGATCGAGGGGCTGGCCGTCGGTCGCGGGGAGCGCTACTCTGATGACCATGACTGCCAAACGCATCGGGTTCCTGGTACTCGGGCTGATTGTCGTCGGTGGCGCTATGGGCTATCGGCTCCGTAACCCCGAGCAGTTGTCGCTCGATGCGGCCGCCCGGCGGCAGGCGCCCGGCAGCTTCGTGACGCTTTCCGACGGTATTACCCATTACGACGTCGCCGGCCCTGACAGCGGCCAGCGCGTGGTGTTGATTCACGGCTTCTCGGTCCCGTCCTACATCTGGGACTCGACCGTCGTTGGGCTGAGCGCGGCCGGGTTTCGGGTGGCCCGATACGATACCTATGGGCGGGGCTACTCCGATCGACCCGGGGTCGAGTACTCGTTCGACCTGTTCGACCGGCAGTTGCTTCAGCTGCTCGACTCGCTCGGTTGGCGGGATCCGGTCGACCTAGTCGGTCTGTCGTTCGGCGGCCCGGTCTCGGCTGGGTTCTTGGGACGGCATCCCGACCGGGTCCGTTCCCTGACTTTGATCGATCCGGCAGCCGGACCGACGGGCCAGCTGCCGTGGTCGGTGCGGCTCCCGGTTCTCGGTCCGTTGGTGTGGCAGATGCAGGCGGTTCCGGGAATGGCTGACGGGCAGCTGAGCGATTTCGTGGAACCGGCAAAATGGCCGGATTGGCCCGATCGTTATCGAGTGCAGATGCAGTATCGGGGGTTCGGCTGGGCCTTGCTATCGACTCGGCTGGCGCTGGGAGCGGTATCGCTCGACTCGGTCTACGCCCGGGCCGGCTCGACCGGGAAGCCCACCATGTTGCTTTGGGGCACCGAGGATCAGACCGTCCCGATTGGGTTGGCGCCGAGTGTACTCCAAGGGCTCCCGAATGCCCAGTATCACCCGATCAGCGGGGCCGGCCACTTGCCTCACATGGAACAGGCCCAACTGGTTGATTCGTTGCTTCGAACCTTCCTGCGACCGGCCGGCCTGGCGCGATAGCCCGTTGCGTGTCGCTTCGACGCAGGCCGATGGCAAGACCGTGTCATTTCGTCATCGCTTCTGATGCTAACACGTTATTCTTCAACGACTTAACTTTCGGCACATGGCTTGCAAACAGAGCTGATTGGGCTTTTATCTGGGACCTGCCGGCGGGAGCCCACTGGTGCTAGAATCCAATTTGGGATACAATTCGGAATCGATTTTGACCATCGTTCCAGCTCCTTAGAATTGAAGAGCCAATCGCGGCCCTGCTTCGACTTTTTGGGGCTGGGTTGGTCATGGTTGAGTTCAAGTAGCTAATAGGGCATTTCAGATCGCCAGGTTTCTCAGTTGTTCCGCCTGTCCCATCCTTCGAGGGTTTCAGATGAACATTCCGGGGTTACAACAATGGAAGGGCCTTACATTGGCGGCCGTGGCACTGGTTGCCTTGGCGTCGACGGCCACAGCTCAAGCTGGGTCGATCACCGGCAAGGTGACGGATGACGCGACCGGTGCCGGGTTGGCCGGGGCTCGGGTGCAGATCGTTGGGTCCCAGCAGTTCGCCATTTCGAATCCTCAAGGTGTCTATCAAGTCCGGAACGTATCGGCCGGGTCGTACACCGTCCGGATCGTGATGTTGGGCTACGGCGCCCAGCAAAAGGCCTTGACCGTCACCGGTGGGCAGGCCACGACGGCGGACTGGAGCCTGAAGCAGGTAGCGTTCCAGCTCGAGGAGATCGTGACCACCGCAACCGGTGAGCAATTCAAGCGCGAGCTCGGCAACACGGTGGCCACGATCGAAGCCACCCAGCTCGTGAATCAGGCCCAGACCCCGGACTTAAGCGCCGTGCTTCAGGGTCGGATTGCCGGCGTCACGGTTATTCAGAACGACGGCGTCGCCGGCAGCGGCTCGCGGATTCGAATTCGCGGCATCAGCTCGGCGTCGCTCAGCAACGACCCTTTGCTGTATGTCGATGGGATTCGGGTTGCCGAGCGTGGCGTTCCCCTTTCGGTGTACGCCGGCGGCGGTTCGCCCTCGTTCTTGAACGACATCAACCCCGAAGACATCGAGAGCATCGAAGTCGTCAAGGGTCCGTCGGCGGCCACGCTGTACGGCACCCAGGCAGCCAACGGTGTGATCCGGATTACCACCAAACGGGGCAAGACCGGCCCGACCAAGTGGAATCTCTACACCGAACACGGCCAGGTCCAAGACAACAACGACTACCTCTCGGTTTGGTACTCGCAGAAGCAGGGCGGTACTGGGCAATGCTTTCCGTTCCAGCAGGCCCTCGGCCAGTGCACCATAGCCGGTCTTTTCAGCAAGGACGTCCTCCGCGATCCCGAGACGTCACCGCTCAAGGCGGCCTATCGGTCGCAGTACGGGGTTCAGGTCAACGGCGGCACCGACGCGGCTCGGTACTTCGTGGCCGGCGAGTTCGAAGACCAAGGCGGCATGTTCAAGATGCCGACTTCGGAAATCAACTTCTTGAAGACGCTCCGGGGCGCGTCGTCGGTCATTCCGGACAACCAGCTTTCGCCCAACAGCCTCCGCAAGGTCAGCGTTCGCGGTAATCTGTCGCTCAATTTGTCGAACAAGGCTGATGTCTCGGTCAATACCGGCTTCATCAACACCGACAACTTGATCCCGCAGACCGGCGACAACCTCGAAGGCGTTTTCGCGGCCGCCACGTACGGCACCGCCGACCCCAAGGCCGCGAGCCCCTATGGGTTTGCCCGGCCGGCTTACGGGTTCGCGAACTCGATCTACCGGAAGAACAACCACTTCATCCAGAGCGGCAGCATCAACTTCCGGCCGTTCAACTGGCTGTCGAGCCGGGCCACCGCCGGACTCGACTACATCGGCTATGAAGACCAGGCCTTGGCCCGCAATGGCGAGTCCTGTCCGTTCTGCGGCAACGGCGACGGCTATCGTTCGCTCAACCGGTTCCAGAGCTACAAGTATTCCTTCGACGTGGGCGCCACGGCGACGTTCAAGTTGACCGGCCGGATCGGGTCGAAGACCTCAGTCGGCGGCCAGTACAACAAGGACAACCTGACCGGTTCGCTCAACCTGGGCCAGGTGTTGGCCCCCGGCGGCGAAACCTTTACCGGTGCCGCCAACAAGACCTCGAGCGAGCTGACGACCCGGTTCGTAACGGTTGGGACCTACGTCGAGCAGCAGTTCAGTTTGGATGACCGCCTATTCTTGACCGGAGCGGTTCGGCTTGATCAGAACAGCGCCTTCGGTCTGGATAGCCGGTCCGCGACCTACCCGAAGATCGGCGGCTCCTTCGTGCTTATGGAGCCCCGTGACGTAGGCCTGGTTAGCTCCTTCCGGCTCCGGGCGGCGTATGGCGCCTCGGGTCAGCAGCCTGGTCCGCTCGATGCCATCCAGTTCTATACCGGAACCACCAACGCCGTCTTCGGCGGGTCGGCCCCTGGCGTTAGCCTCGGCAACCTCACGACGTTCCTGAGCGGGCTCGGGAACACGAACCTGAAGCCCGAACGGTCGAAGGAAATCGAAGCCGGCTTCGACGCAGGCTTCTTCCGCAACAAGATCACGTTGGAAGCGACGGTGTACCGGAAGAACACTACGGATGCATTGGTTCAGCGGCTCCTGCCGGGCTCGTTGGGCTCGGTGGCGGCCCGGACCGACAACATCGGCAAAGTGAAGAACGAGGGTATCGAGCTGTCATTGTCGGCCCGGGTCCTTGACCGGAAGAGCCTCCAGTGGGACGTCCAGCTGGAGTTGTCCGGCAACCGGAACCGGCTCGTGGCCCTCGGCGAAGGGGTGCCGCCCATCACCGGATTCGGGTTCCAGCAGCGGCCCGGATATCCTCTCTACGGGCTCTGGTGGCCCAAGATCAAGTCGTTCTCGGATGCGAACAAGGACGGATTCATCGATCCCAGCGAAGTTACCGCGACGGACACGGCGGCCTTCTTGGGCGCCACGATTCCGGCTCGGACGGCCAGCTTGAACACGAACTTGTCCCTCTTTAAGGGCAAGCTCCGGATTGGCGGTCAGGTCGAGTACAAGGGTGGCTTCGTGTCGCATGACGTGAGCACCATGTTCCAATGCCTCTTCGTCCAGAATTGCCAGTACCTCACCGATCCGACCTCCTCGCTTGCCAACCAGGCCCGCGCGGTGACCAGCGCCTTTGGTGACTGGGCCGAGGACGCGACCTTCTTCCGGCTCAAAGAGGCGAATGTCGCCTTTACCTTACCGGCCAAGTGGGCCCGGGTGGTAGGCTCATCCAACGTGGTGGCAACGCTGACCGGCCGGAACCTGCTTCACTATATGCCAAACTTCGGCGGCTGGGATTCCGAAGTCAGCACCCAGGCGGGCATTGCCGGCGACGGACCGAACTACAACTTCGTCCAGCCCGGCCAGCCCCGGTATATCACGTTCCGTCTCCAACTTGCGTACTAAGGAGACTCCCATGACTCTCTCAATGACTCAAACGATGACGATCATGATCCGACTTCGGAGTGCGGTGGCGGTTGCGGCGGTGGCGGTAAGCGCGGCGGCCTGCTCGACCGATACCTTACTCAAGGTCGATCGGCCCGACATCATCGATCCCAACAAGCTGACCGGCGCCCTCGGTGCCACTGCCTTGTACAACGGCGCCATCGGGGATGTGGCCTATGCCCAGGGTGCTTTTGGCGGCCTGATGCTGGCCCAGGGCCTTTTCAGCGATGAGTTCCGATTCGGCGGCACTCCGCCGGAGGTCCGCCAGTTCGACTTGGGCGGCATCAAGGTCGAAAATTCGTTCTCTCAGACGATCTACCTCAATCTCCACCGCGGCCGGATCGGTCCCCAAAAGGCGGCGGCCGCATTGACCGCGGCCAATCCAGCCGACAAGCGGATCGGCGAGATGAAGGCCCTCTCCGCCCTGGTTACGATATGGATCGGAGAGACCTACTGCTCCGGGACGCCGCTGAGCGACTTCGGACCGCCGGAGGTCTTCGGTAACCCGTTGACCACGACCCAAGTGTTCACGGCGGCCATCGACCTCTTGACCAGCGCGGCCACCACCGGTGGCAGCGACCCCCGGGTTGGGGGCTTGATCAGCGTGCTTCGAGGGCGGGCGCTGTTGAATAACGGTCAGTACGCGGCGGCAGCAGCCGCCGTAGCCAACGTCCCGACCAGCTACAAGTACGAGGTGCTGTTCTCCACCGCCGACGTCCGCACCAACAACAACATGAAGGCGTTCATTTTCGACTTCGACTATCTGTCGGTGTCGGATGTGGAGGGCGGCAACGGGCTCAACTTTGCGACCGCGAATGATCCGCGGGTTCCGGTGAATTTCGCCGGCCCGTCGCGGTTCGACAGCAAAACGCCGCACTATCAATTCTTGCCGTACGATTCATTCGGCAGCCCGATCGTCAACGCCAGTGGTCTCGAAGCTCGGTTGATCGAGGCTGAGGCGGCGTTACAGGCCGCCAACATCGGAACCTGGCTGTCCAAGATGAACGAAGTCCGCGCCACGTTCGAGATGGCCCCGCTCACCGATCTAGGTACCGCCACCGCCCGGGTCGACTTGATGTTCCGGGAGCGCGCCTTCACGCTCTTCGCGACCGGCCACCGGGTCGGCGACCTCCGCCGTTTGGTTCGGCAGTATCAACGGAGCGTCACCAGCACCTTCCCGACCGGTGCATATCACAAAGACAACTTGACCCGCGGGAACCAGGGCAGCATCATCGTGCCCCAGACCGAGGAGAACAATCCGAACTTCAAGGCCAGCGACTGCGACGCGACGAAGTCCTGATCGCGGCTCTTTGGTAGCAGGAGAAAGGGGCGGCCGATCTGGCCGCCCTTTTTTTGTGCCTTGGACACCGCTCCGCTAAGTCAGGGCCGACGCGGGGTGCAGCTCAGCGGGGCCCCACGGGGCCAGACATTGTCAGCGGAGTCTCTGTCGGGAAACCGACAATCGGGGTCGAGGAGTACCTGCTCGATCGTCCGGCCGCCGAAGTCGAGCCCGGCGACAAAGGTCCGTGACCCGCCGAACCAGACGTCGACTGGATAGGTAACCAACGCCGTGACGCTGTCGGTCATCACGGCGTTCGGCATGGCCCGAAGTTTGGGCCCGGCCGGCGCCAGGCGGACCTCGAGCACGATCGGCGCCGGCATCTGGCCGTCCTGTCTGACGGTTACCAACGTCCGCCGTTTGTCGGTGGTCAGGGATTGAATCGAGCCGTCCACACTTTCGGTCGTAAAGAGCCAGGCATACCAGAACCACGACAGGTCCCGATTCAAGGCCCGGTTCATGAAGAACATGTAGTCCCACGGCGAGGGATGTTTGAACATCCAGGCCTGTCCCCATTCCCGGTGGGCGCGCTGCACTGCGCTGTCGCCGACGATGCCGCCGAGCATCGAGAGCATGAGCGGGGTCTTCTGATAGGTGGTGAAGCCGTAGAATTGGGGGCCGGCGTAGTTGGCATTCCACATCATCGGCGGCTCGGCCTCGGCGCCGCTGATCCGCCCGTAGGATTGGCCTAACCCGTTGAATTCAGGGGCCTTCTTTTCCGCGTCGGCGTCGGAGAGGATGTTCATGTACTGATTGAAACCCTCGTCCATCCACCCGTACCACGTTTCGTTGTTGCTGACCGTCATCGGCCACCACTGGTGCCCGGTCTCATGGTCGGCCGCACCCCGATTCGAGTTGATCACCATCGGGTATTCCATCCCGGCACTCGGCCCGTCCTGCACCGTCAGCTGAGGGAACTGATAGGGAAACCAGAGCCCCGAGTAGAACTCGAGGGCATGACGGACAATCGGGCCGACATCGGCAAAGAGCCGGGCCCGGCCGGGCAAATACACCATGTGAATCGGGACCGGACCCCGGCCGGGAATGGTGGCGCGAGTGGCCTGCCAGACGAACTGGCGCGCCGTGGCCCACGCAAAGTCATTGACGGTGTCGGCCACGAAATGCCACGTCAGATGATCGCCGGGCGCCGTGGAGCGGCCCGGTCCGACCTCTTCAGGGCCGACGATCGTGATAGTGCTATCCGAGTCCAGCACGCGGGCCAGCCGAGCCTGGGCGGCCGGGGTCAAAACCTCGGTCGGATTCTGGAGTACGCCTGTTCCACTCACGACCCAGCCCGCGGGGACCTCGATCTTGACGTCAAACCGGCCAAAGTTGTTGTAGAACTCGGACGGCCCGAGATAGAGCTCGGCATCCCAACCGCGGAGGT
>JAYVJS010000195.1:0-10083 GCA_043769075.1 Gemmatimonadota bacterium
TGGCCAAGACCTCGAGCGTCTCTGCCGGGTCGAAGGTCCTTACCGCTCCGTGCGAGGAGGCGGCGCTGCTCTGGGCGGCTCGGTCGAGCACCGACAGCGCGACCGTTACCGCCTCCGCGGTCCGCTCAACCAGTGGGAGGGGAATCAATCGCCCGGTGCCCGGTTCGACGACCGACACGACTCGGAGTGCCCCGGCCTCATCGGGGATCGGGACCCGGAGCAGCACCGGTTCAGACAGGATCACCCCCGGCGCAGACACCCGGATGATCGGACCGGCAACCCTGATACCGGAGGGGAGCCGTGCCGAGGCCGAGGACCGGACCCCGAACGTGATAGTAGCCGCGGCTGTCAGGGCGTTCGGTGGAATGACCATTTGGAGCCCGTCAGCCCGGGTACCCGACTGGGTAAGCGACACGGTTCCCCCGCCCGGCGAGACCACCTGTGGCGGTAGGGTCACCAATGGCAGGACCGCCGACGCGGCGAACCGGACAGGCGGCAAGGAGCCGGCGGTTGCGGCCAACACCTGGCGGCCTTCCACAGGCCCCAAGCGCCATTCCCCGACGGTCGCAACCCCATCGGTTCCGCTCACGGCATTAGCCCCAGTGACAGCGCCGCCGCCCGAGTCGATTGCGAAGGTCACGGCCACATTGCCGAGGGGCCGGCCGCCGGCATCTCGAACCACGACCGCCGGTTTCACCGGAACAGCACCGCCCGGCGCCCCCTCCTGGCCGTCGCCGGCCAGAACCGCCAAGGCTGCCGGCGCTGGTGGCGGAGGGGGAGGCGGAGGGTTCCCGGTGGGCGTGTTGCCTCCACAGGCCACCTGGAACGCGATCAGAAATGCCGGAACAATTCGGCGCATTAGTGCCTCAGCGTGGGTTCTGTTTATCCACGCGCAGGCGGGCGGCAACATGGCTCATCTAGGTCCCCCGATGGCTGGGAAAGCAAACGGCCCGCCAGTCAGTAGACTGGCGGGCCGTCGCCCACGGTGAGCCGATCGGCCGCCCTTAGGGGCAGCCGGGACCCTTCAGAGAGGCGTCGCCGGACTTCGTCCGGGCATCGCACTCACCCGACGGAACCGGCAGCGCCGTCGCGACCGACCAGGCCGCCGGCTCAGCCACCCCAGCCGGGTACTGGAGCCGGAGGTTGTTCAGAGCGGCATTGCCTAACAACCGGCGATAATCAACCCACCGGTGTCCTTCATACAACAAGGACAGGCGGCGCTGGGCCAACAACTCAGTCTTGAAGTCAGCGGCATCGGCAAACGCACCGCGGGCCGCCAGCCCTCCTGAGATGGTCCGTACCGCATTGATCGCATCCAAGGCCGGTCCGGTCGCTCCGGTGAAATAGCTGGCTTCGGCAAACAGAAGGATCAACTCCTCGTTCCGGATCAACGGCACCGGCGTACTGTTGTTGGCATAGACCGTGGGCTCGATCGTGCTGACCAAACCTTCGACGCCGCCGGTTTGTCCCGCGGTCCGGACCTTTTCGAGGTACCGAAGGTCAGTGGCAACCCCCGGCGCGGTGGTGAGCGAGGTGTTGTAGTAGTTGAACGTCCCGCCGCCAGGAAAGAGCCCGTTGGCCACGTCATTGGTGGCCGCGGAAAAGACGTGATACACGCCCAGGCCTCGGTTGGCCTTGGTGAAGCCGGCCACCCCGGTAAAGAATGAGCCCTGCAGGGCGGCCAGCGCGGCCGTATAGCAGGGAGCGCCGCACCCGATCGAGCCGCGGTAGACCTCAACCCGCGCCTTGAGGGCCCGATTGAGCTTGGCAAAACCCGCCGGACTCGAGGCATCGAATCCCGTGGCACCCACGACGAACCCAGCACCGGGAGCCCCGGCATAGCCAGGCGCCACGGTGAAGGGGAAGGACCCGCCGCCGGCTTGCAACGCCGTCAGGCCGGAATCGAGAATGGCCGTGGTAAAGGCATATCCCACTTCGCGCGACACGAAGGGCTTGATGTCAGTCGGAACACCAGTGACCACGATGACCGTGCCGACGGTGTCCCGAGCCAGCAGCAAGAACGACTGCTCATAGGCTTGGATCGTGTAGAGCAGCCCGCGGGTGGCGGACTTTTCCGGCGCGGTCAAGCTGGCGCTGGCTGTGTCGAGAATTTCTTTCGCGACGGCAATGTTGCGGAGATCTCGGAAGTACCCACCCCAAAGGCCCCCGCCGTTCAGCGAATTGACCTTCCAATCGCGAGCCGGGCCACTGATGGTGCCACCGAACTGGGGCTGCATCAGCCAGTATTCGCGACCATAGTTCCCGGAACCAAAGACCCAATTCTGGAGATTGGCCCGGGCCGTGCTGAGCACTCCTTGGACGGCCAGGCCGATGGCCGCCCGGCTGTTGACAGTACCCCCAAGGTTCGGGGCATTCTTGTTCGGGACGATCAGGCTGTCGGCTGAGCACGCGCTCGCCAACAGAACGGCCCCGGGAACGATCGTGCGCAGGGCACGGTTCATGAAATCAGAGTATCGCATCGGTCAGAATCCTAAGTCGATGGAGAAGTAGAACTGCCGGGCACCCGGGAAGGAGGCAAGGTCCTGGGCCTGACGGATGTTCTGGCTGCCCCGCCGGACGTTTTCCGGATCGAAGCCCGAGTACTTGGTGAACATCAGCACGTTTCGGCCCTGGAGACTAAACCGCATCGACCCAGCCCGAATCGCTTGAGCCCAGGCCCGCGGCGCCGCCATCGAGAGCGAAATGTCGCGGAGCCGGACGTATCCGCCGTCCTGGGTATAGACCCGAGCGTCCCGCCCGCCTTCTTCGTACGCCCGGAGCCGGAACTGACCGAGCTTGGTGCCCGCCGGCAAGGCGTCGATGATGGCCTGGGTGGTGCCCCGGGGAGCATTCTTCAGGGTGACCGCGTCGTCGTAGTCCTTCGACGTCCCGCCCTCGTCGAGAATGTCCTGGGTGAAGTTGAAGACCCCGCCGCCCTTCCGCCAATCGACGCTGAAGCCCAACGTCAGCTGCTTGTAGGTGACCGAGTTGTTGAAGAACATCTGGAACTTCGGATTGGCGTCGTCGATAATCGAATCGAGCGCCGTCACCGCCGTCGGAGCCGCCGCACTGCCGATGGCGCGAAGGTAGGTGTAGCCAACCGGCTGGCGGACGCCGTTGATGTAGGGGATGAGCCCCCAAATCTTGGTCGTCACCTGGCCACTGATGATTCGGGGCCGGGTCGAACCCGAGTTACCGCCCGACGGGTTGAACGGCGGAATGAACGACGGCAGATCGGTCACCACCTGGTTGTTCTTCTGAAACGAGGTGATCGTCGTCCACTGGAGGTTCTGCCGATTCACCGGCACGACCGTCAGCCCAAGCTCCGCACCCTTGGTCGTCAACCTGCCGGCATTGACCACCACCGCGCCAAAGCCGCTGCTTGGCGCCACCGCGGGGTTGAGCAGCTGATCGCTGATCTTCCGTTGGTAGTAGGTGGCCTCGAGCTGGACTCGCTCCTTCAAGAACGTGAGGTCGATGCCGCCTTCATACTCCGTCAGCGTTTCCGGCTTGATCGCCGCGTTGCCGACTGTACCCGGAACGATGACGCCCTGCTGTCCACCGACCAATACCGGGGTACCTAACAAGTCGCGATCACCGAACCGCGGCCGGTTGCCACTCCGGCCGATGCCGCCCCGCAACTTGAAGGACGAGAACGGTCCGAAGGAACCGAAGTTATAAGCCGCCGACCCACGCGGGAACGCGTAGAACTTGGCTCGGTCGCCGTTGCTGCTGGAACGGTCGGCACGAACACCGGCGTTCAAGGTCAGCTTGCCATTGAGCGTCAGGATCTGTTCGTTGGCAAACACTGCTTGGTCACGGAACTCCTGGAACTGCTGGGTTACCGCGATCGGAGCTGAGCCCTGCTGGACGTTGGTCTGGCCGGGCAACAGTCCCCGGGCCAGGATGTCATAGAAGTTGGTGGCCTGCCGTTCGACGGACGCACCGGCCGAGGTCGTAAACGAAGAACCCTGGATCCCAGTATAGGTCCACGTAGCGTTGACCTGGCCGTTGTAGTTGAGGCCGTTCACCGTCGACTGAACCGCCCGGCCAAAGAACCCGTCGAAGCCCTCAAGCTGGAGGAACGAGGGCGAGAAGATGTAGGAGTCCTGGACGTAATGGTCGAGCCCGCCAAGCACCGAGAGCACCACCCGGTTCGACTGGTTCTCGATCGGCGTAAAGGTGACGTTGGAACTGGCCAACTGCCGGAAGATCGACTGGGTGTTCTTGATGGCGTCGAATTCCTGGAACCAGTTCGACGACCCGATCCCGCCGCCGTTGAAGACGTTAAGCGGATAGTTGCCGACTTCGTCCTTTTGGCTCAGATCGATGACGCCCGGAGTGTAAGCCTGGCAATAGACCGGGCTGCTGCAGTTGTTCTCGTTGCCCGACACGCCCCGGTTCAAGATGTTCCGGGTAATGTTGGCGCTCAGGGCCACCGTGAACTTGGAGCCGAGCTTCTGGTCGCCGTTGAAGCGGAACGACTGGAGTTGCGCTCCGGTGCTGGGCATCAAACCGGTTTCTTTCCGGTTGGTGGCGCTGGCGAAGAACTGGAACTTATCGGTACCGCCTGTCATACTGGCGACGGTCTCGTACGACGGATCTTTGTTGTCGAAAAACTGCTTGCCAAGGTCGATGTTCGCCGAAGCGGGAATGACGCCGGACGGGAACTTGGCGTTGAGCCAGTTCTTGCCGCTCAAGCCGTTCCCGAACGGGATATCGAGGACCTGCTGAACCGAGGAAAACTGCCGGCTGCCCAACAGCTTGAGCGGTGACTGAGTCCCCACCCGCTGGGTCAGGTTGACCCGGGTATTCCCGCCGGTACCGCGCTTGGTCTTGATGACGACGACGCCGTTGGTAGCCCGGCTGCCGTAAATGGCCGTGGCCGCCGCTGACTTGATGATTTCGATCGACTCGATTTCGTTCGGGTTGATATCCGAGAGCCGGTTGACGATCGCGTCTTGGTTACTGGTGGCCACGCCGGAGCCGCCGGTCGCAAACGACAGGGCGTTCAAACCGCCCGAGAAGCCGTCGTTGCTGATGATCGCGCCGTCCAAGATGAAGAGCGGCTGGCTGTTTCCAAGAATCGAACTAGCGCCTCGAATCTGGATCTGGGCGCCGCCGCCCGGGCCGCCGCCGTTCAAGAACACCTGCGCGCCGGGCACCTTGCCCTGAAGGGCCTGGTCGAGCGACACAGCGGGAGCCCGGGTCAGATCCTCGGCTTCGACCGTAACACTCGCGGTGGTGGCGTTCCGCTTCGAGATCGTCGTGGCCTGACCGGTCGTGACGATTTCTTCGAGCCGGAAAATGTCCTCGGCCAATTCGATGTTCAGCGTCGCATCGCTGGCCGAGACCGGAATCGTCTTCCGGACGAATCCGAGGGCCCGCACCGTAACCTGGAACGCCCCCGCGGGAGCTGCCAGCGTGAACTTGCCATCCGAATTGGTCCGAGCTCCGCCGCCGCCGACGATGACGACCGACGCTTCGGCTACGGGCCGCTTACTCTGGGCCCCCACGATCGTACCTGTCACCTGCCGCTGCTGCGCGGCAAGTGGCGCGGTCGCCATTAACAGCGCGATCACACTACTTCCGGCCACCCGATTGAACATAGACAAGCTCCTTGAGCCCAAAGGGAATAAATGGTCCTGCGCCCGACGACTAGTCTCAAAATGAAGAAATCTTGCGAAAGATGTTGGTCTGGTCCCGCCCTGCAGGTGCAACTCGTGGGCCGAGCCAAGCCTGTATGCTAACATGCTACCCACCAATTAGATAGGACTTCCCAGGTGGCTCGGATGCGTCGTTTGCACACGGATCTGAATCAGACTGACACAAGCGAGAACGAGTTGCGTGCCGGGAGCCTAGACGGAGCCCAAAGCCCAAAAGTTTCCGGAACTTTCCGGTTGACGCCACACCAGGCGTGGGGTAGCTTGATCAAGACGCCTCACTTGGTGTGTGGTGTACCCGACCGAAAGCGAAGAACATGGCCAAAGATCCCAAGGACCTCCTGCACGGCACCCTCGACATCCTCGTCCTCAAGTCTCTCACCATCGGCCCCGCCCACGGCTACGCCGTCTCGCGGTGGATCGAAGACCGGACCGCCGGGGTCTTTGCCGTCGAAGACGCCGCACTCTACAAAGCGCTCCACCGGCTCGAAGCCGCCGGCGCCGTTGAATCGGATTGGGGGGTCTCCGAGTCAAACCGCCGCGCCAAGTATTACCAGCTCACCAAGCAGGGCCGAGCCCAGCTCCGCTCGGAGGCCGATGTCTGGAATCGCTACGCCGCCGCCGTTCGAGCCGTCCTCAAAGTAGCGGAGGCCTGACCATGCTCCGACTCCCCGAGTTCCGCCGGTTGTTCCGATTCGGGTCCCGCCGGGCCAGCGCCGTCCCAGGCGAGGTCGATGCCGAAGTTGAGTTCCATCTCAAGATGCGGATCGACGAGCTGATGGCCCAAGGATTCTCCGAGTCCGAGGCCACCGTCGAGGCCGCCCGCCGGTTCGGTGACCTCACTGCCGCCAGAACAGCCTTGATCGAGGCCGATCGACAGGCCACGCGGGATGCCGCCCGAGCGGACTGGATCGCCGACCTCGCCCGTGACCTCCGGTT
Source organism: Gemmatimonadota bacterium (assembly GCA_043769075.1). Lineage (GTDB taxonomy): Bacteria > Gemmatimonadota > Gemmatimonadetes > Gemmatimonadales > GWC2-71-9 > SHZU01. The sequence goes on from JAYVJS010000195.1 coordinate 6,603, forward strand.
TGCCGGCCGTGAACTCCGCCGGAACTGGTCGTTTGCCGCGGTGGCGGTCGTGGTTTTAGGCCTTGGCGTCGGCCTGACTACCGCCGTCGTGAGTCTGTTCGAACGACTGGCGGTTCATCCCCTGCCCTATCCGAACGCGGACCGCCTGGCGTTGGCCTGGCTGGTTACCGGCAACGGCGAACACAGCATTCGAATCAATCCGGATCTGGCCTACCGCCAAGCGATGGCCTCGACCCCCGGCGTCGAACACGCCGATGCCCACCAATCCAACCAAGCTATGGTTGACGTGAGCGGAACCCCGGAAATGATCCAGACCAGATTGGTCACGGTCGGGATGCTCGATCGCCTGGGCGCCAGACTCGCCTTGGGCCGGTCTTTCGCGCCGGACGACAGCAGCCCGGCCTCACCCCTTCCCACGGTTCTCGCCTACCAAACTTGGAAACGCCGGTATGCCGGTGAGCCCGATGTGGTTGGCCGCACGGTCCGGATCGACGGCCGGGTTGCCACCATCATCGGGGTCTTCCAGCCCGGATTCGATTTGGCGTCGATCGACGGCCGAGCCCGGGCCGAATTCTGGCTACCCCTCCGGCAAGACCTGCTTGACCCGGGTCGCGACCGAGCGGAGGTGCTCTTGACTCTGGCCCCGGGCGCATCGAGCGGAGCGGTCGCCGCCGCGATCGACTCCCGGATGAAAGCCGCTCCTGAAGGCGGCCAGTTCCTCCGATCGTTCGGGACCAAGCTGGTTCAAGCCAACGACCTGGTCGACAACTCGCTCCGACAGACCCTGTCGCTCCTCCTGGTCGCCGTCGGCCTGATTCTGTTCGTTGCCTGCGCCAATGTCGCGGCGTTACTACTCGGCCAAGCCGTCGGGCGGTCCCAGGAATTCGGAGTCCGGGCGGCTCTCGGTGCCGGCCGCGGCCGGGTCATCCGGCAACTCCTCGCCGAGTCGACCCTCCTCGGCGGGCTCGGCGCCGCCTTGGGGGTGGGGGTGACGGTCGCGGTGTTGGCGTTGGCTCGCCGATTTCGCCCCGACAACCTGTTGACGATCGACGACGTCCGGGTGAACGGCCTTACGCTGCTGATCGCCGGATTGGTCGCGCTCGTGGCCACCATCAGCTTTGGGCTGGCCCCGATCTGGGCGGTATCTCGAACCGATGCGGCCGCGGCCCTGGTTGGCCGGGCTCGCCGAACCTTCGACGGCCGGGGCGCGGGCCGGCTCCGGTCGGGGCTGGTGATCGGCCAAATCGCGGTCACCCTGATCCTATTGGTGGGCGCCGGGTTGTTGGTCAAGAGTTTCGTCCGAGAACGAACCCTGCCGGTTGGCTTCGACACCGAAGGCCTTGCTCAGATCGATGTCGCGGTCCCGGAGCGGGACTTCCCGACTCCGGCCCGCCGGAGTGAAGTCATTGCCGAGGTCGAACGGCGGGTTCGGACAATCCCCGGCGTGACCGCGGTGGCCTTGGCCATGAATGGGCCGCTCGACTTCGGCGCCATGCAGGCGGAATTCCTCCCCGCCAAAGACCCATGGCCCGCGGTCGAGAACAAGTCCTTCATGCCGCTCCGACACGTGGCACCCGATTTCTTCGCGGTGATTGGCCTCCGGATCGTGGCCGGCCGGACCTTCAGCGCCGACACCTCAGCCCACGAAATCATCATCGATGAAGCCACCGCCAAACGAGCTTGGGGCAGCCCTGGAGCGGCGGTCGGCCAACGAGTCCGATTCGGGCGGGACAACAAGGACACTGGCAACCTGGTGGTCGGCGTCGTCGGGAACATCCGAACCGAGACCGACAACTTCGTGGGCATCCCCACGATCTACTTTCCGCTCGAACCGCGGGAGAGCGGCTTCACCTTGGTGATTCGCTCGGCGGGGACGAGCCCACTCGGCGCCGCGAGCCGCGCCGTTCGGGACACCGACGTGGGCCTCCGAATTCGTTCCGCCGCCACGATGTCTGACGTCATGGCCGACCGGACCGCCGGCACCCGGTTTACGATGGCCGTCGTGGCCTTCTTCTCGGCGCTTTCACTCATCCTCGCCCTGGTCGGCCTCTATGGCGTGATTTCGTTTGCGGTCGGGCAGCGGCATTTCGAGTTTGGAGTCCGCTTGGCGATCGGCGCACTCCCGGCCGGGATCTCCACAATGGTGTTAGGCGACGGCCTCCGCCGGATCGCCGGCGGCATCATCGTCGGCCTGCTCGGGTCGGCCGGGTTGGTCCAGCTGATTCGAGGGATGCTGTACAAAATGAGCCCGTGGGATCCGTGGGTGTTTGCCGGGGCAGCCGGGTTGCTCGGAGCGGTGGGTCTCGCGGCGGCGTGGATTCCCGCCCGGCGGGCCAGCAAGGTCGACCCCCTGGTGGCGATTCGGGCCGAGTGACGACCCGGGCCGAAACCCAAACACCGAGACAGCCGTAAGCCCTGGTTCACCGCCGAACCCGGGCCGACATGAACACCCTGCGCAACGATCTTCGCTCCGCCTTCCGACTGATCGCGAAGAATCCAGGCTTTTCGTTCGTCGTCATCGCCACCCTGGCGCTGGGAATCGGGCTCAACACCGCCGTCTTCTCGGCGCTCGACGCACTCTTGCTTCGACCGCTCCCTGGCGTTCAAGCCGCCGACCAATTGGTGCAAGTCTACCGGCGCTGGCCCGGGATGGACTTCGGCTCGAATTCCGTTCCCCATTTTCAGGACGTCCAGCGCCGAAGCAAGGACACCTTTTCGGAGGTGGCCCTCTGGGGATTCGCTCCGATGAATCTGTCGGCCGGCGGCCAGGCCCAGCGGATCATGGGCCAGGTGGCCTCGGCCAACTTCTTTTCGCTGTTAGGGGTCCGGCCGGAGCGGGGCCGGGTTTTCGTGCCCGCCGAGGATAGCGGCCGGCGGGCCCATCCGGTAGTGGTGTTGAGTCACGCCGGCTGGAAGAAACACTTTGGCGCCGATCCCAACGTCGTCGGGACCACGATCGTGCTCAACGGCGAAACCTACACGGTGGTCGGCATCACTCCCGAGGGTTTTCGCGGTGGTCTCCCATTGGCGAGCCCCGTCCTTTGGGCGCCGCTGACCCAGATCGACCATTTGAACCCCGGGAGATCCTCGTGGGAGCAACGGGGGAACAACAGCTTTCAGTTGATCGGCCGGCTCAAACCGGCGATCTCGATCGAGCAGGCCCGCCAGCAAATGGCCGCCATGATCAGCGAACTTCGGCAAGTCTATCCCGACGACTACAAGGACAGCGGCATCACTCTGGTGATGCAGTCGGAGGCCGGCATTCATCCGATGTTCAAGAGCGCCCAGCTGGGCTTGAGCGCCGTGATTATGGGCGTCGTCATCATGTTGCTGTTGATTGCCTGCGTCAACGTCGCCAACCTGATGCTTGCCCGAGCTCGGGACCGAGCTCGGGAAATGGCGGTCCGGCTGAGCATCGGGGCGCAACGGGGGATGCTGATCCGCCAACTGCTGACCGAAAGCTTGGTCCTGGCCGCCATTG
>JAYVJS010000196.1:0-2987 GCA_043769075.1 Gemmatimonadota bacterium
CGGTGGGTGATGCGCCGAGCCAACCGGATTTCCTGCTTGAACCGGTCCAGGACGCCCCCGGTATCGAGGTGGAGCGAGGGGTGGAGCATCTTCACTGCAACGGGTTCCTGCAATTCCCGGTCGAATGCCCGATACACGACCCCCATACCGCCGGCGCCCAGGACCTCTTTCAGTTCGTAACGACCAGCCAACACGGAGCCGATCGCGACCACTGGGCCGTCCGAGCTGGTTGGCTCGGCGGCTGGATGGCCGGCGGTCTTGCCGGGGGCGCTCAAAAAATCCACCAGGCGCTGCTTCTCGCCGAGTTCGTGGGCCATTCGCTGAAAGGCGCGCCCAAGTTCGCCGATCTCGTCCGCCGACTCGGTTTCGACCGGGGCCGAGTAGTCACCTTCCGCGATTCGCCGAGTTGCCAAGACGAGGCCCTGCACCGGCCTGGTAATCCGTCGAGCAAGCCAGGCAGAGGTGAGCAACGCGAGGACCAAGCCGCCGATCAAGGTCATCGAGATGACCCGCTCGAGCCGGAGGTAGGGAGCGAGCTCCGCCTGGCGTGACCGGAGACCGACCACGCCGGCGATTGGCGCCCCGCTTGCGGTTCGGATCGGTCCGATCGTTCCAACCCAATCGCCTTGGGCCAGGGACACGGTCAATCGGGCGGCCGTCGTGTCGCGCCCGAGCGCTCGTGCCAGCGCGATCGGATCAGGGAGGGTGCTCACGGCCGGCACGGCAACCCCACTGGTGTCGCGGGTGAAGAACACAATTTCTGAGTTGGTGTTCCGCCGAAGGGTGGCCGCGAGGGCCGAGTCAATCGGCAGGGCGGCCACAAACACCCCGAGGGGTCGGACCCGGCCGGGGGCTCGGATCGGCACGGCCACTGCTTGATAGATCGCGTCACCGCTCGGAGTCGGCTCGAGCCAGACTCCCGCCGTCGCGGCCCCTTCGAGGGCGAGTCCAATCAACGCCCCCGGTGACAAATCGCTTCCCGCGCGATCGGGATGATCGGACCAGGCCTGGAGCGTCCCTTCAGCATCGGTGAGCAGGACCCACTCGGCTCCAAGCAAGCCTTTGATTTCGTCGACGACATCGAGGAGGGTGCCGCGGTCGTTCGTCGCCAATGCTTGCTCGACAGAGGCAAAGGTCGTTGGGACTGCCGCGAGCGCTTGGGCGGTCGCTCGAAGGGTGTTACTGCGAGCCTCCAATTTGTCTTGGATGGCCGCCCGGGCTGCCGTGAGCCCGCGCTCGATCGACGTGTCGGCCGCGGTTTCGGCCACTTGGCGCACGATGAGCAACGCGGTGCCCAACGCGGCCCCGATGGCCAACGCGGTCAAGCCGAAGATTCGGACCCCAAGGGGCGAGAGGCGCCGCACTAGTAGCGACGCCCGTCAGTGTCGTAGGGCTTCCCGAATTTGTTGAGGTGGGGCCGCGGCTTAAAGGCGCTGGCATCGAGGGAGACTGTCAGATCCGCAATGCCTCCCGGTCCAACTTCGACCGGCTGGCTGGATTCGCCGCCGCGCTCGTGCCAAATCCGGAGTCGGTATCCGCCGGGCGGCACGTTGGCGATCCGGAACGAGCCGTCGGCGCCCGGGCGGGCCATGTACGGGGTTTCCAGTACCACCACTACTGCCCACATCTGGGCATGGACGTTACAGTAGATCCGGACAATGCCCGGTTTCAGTAACCGGACCGACCGAGTCTGATCGCGACCAAAGAGCCCCAAATCGAAGGGAGCCTCGTCTGACCTGGAAAAGACGTTGTGGTTGAACGGATCGCGATTCGGAAAAGACGCTTGGCTCCCGACTGTCGCCACTGCGATATCCGGGGTGAATTCCTTCCGCTGGGTCGCGATTTCGACGTCGGCGACGCGGGCTCCCCGGCCACCCTCGAGCCAGATGACGGCGCTGGCCAGATCGGTGCCGCGCTTGCTCCCTTTGTCGAGAATGATCAGGTTTCCGCGGACCTCGGCACCGGCTTGGCCCATCAGCGGGGTCGGCCGGAGGCTATTCGCCGCGAGAACTAGGACCCATAGCACGAGGGGCATGGCGGTACCTTAGTGGGGGTCACCCGAACCGTCAACGGAGCCTAAGATGCGCTTGTCGATCCTGGTCGGAGTCTGCCTCCTCGCCGGAGCCGAGGCCGGAGCGGGACAGTCTTCCGCGAGCCTGGACGTCACGATCCACGCCACGATCCTGCTGAACGGGTTTCGGAACAGTGGCCGGACCAACAATACTGCTGTCCCGACCCTCGCGCTGCCGGCTGATCAGAACGTCTTCGGCAACCGATCGCTGGGGGCGAGCATCCGCCAAACCCGAATCCGGATCGAGGCACGTCATGAGTCGGTGCTGGGGGCCCGGCTGTTCGGCGAGCTTGACGCCGACTTCTTCGGGGGACAGCAGGCCTCGGGCGGGGGTCGCACTCATCCCTTGCTCCGGCTTCGCCGGGCCACGGCCGAGCTCCGATGGAAGGGCGGCACGGTTCTGGTTGGTCAAGAGGCGCCACCGCTGTTCGGCGTGAATCCCATATCGGTGGCCAGTAGTGGGTTTCCACTCTTCGCTTCGGCCGGCAATCTGTGGCTCTGGCTTCCGCAGATCAGGGCGGTGGCCTGGCTCACTCCAAACCGTTCGATCCGGATCGGACTTGAGGGTACCGTGCTGGCCCCGAGCGCCGGGGAGCCGGTCGATCCTTTCTTGATCCAGCCGGATCGGGCCGAATCGAGTGGCCGGCCGGGCCTCGAAGGCCGGGTGGTTGGTCGGTGGCGAGTCGGCGGCCGGGAGGGTGAGGCGGGTATCGGTTTCCATCGTGGCTGGCTCGCGGGGTTGGGGGGAGCGCGAATCGGATCGCGGGCGTTCGGAGGGTCGGTGGTCGCTCCGGTGACCGGGTTCCTCGAATTCCGGGGCGAGTACTTTCGCGGCCAGGCGTTAGGCGGACTCGGCGGCGGAGGCATCGGCCAGTCGGTCAGCCCCGATGGCGCCCCGATCCGCACATCGGGCGGC
>JAYVJS010000197.1:0-13967 GCA_043769075.1 Gemmatimonadota bacterium
AGCGTGACTCTCCAGCCGTGTTCGACGAAAGGACGGACATCACCCACCGTACTCCGGGATTTGAAACGGACCAAGCCGACCGGGAGCCGGCGCAACTCCCGTTCGACGGCGCCGGCAACCTGCAGGTAACGACTGGTCCGCTCTGAGGGGTACTTCGATAGACTCGGCCGGCTGATCAACCCCGAGTAGTAGAGCAGGACTCGGGGCGTAACGACGGGCAATCCGAACTCCTGTTCCTGGTACAGCGGCATTCCGCCAATCAGTTCGCCGCCCTTTTCCGCTCCGAGAATCGTAAAGCTGCCCCCGGTTGCCTCGGCGAGGATCGCCAGGTATTCGCTGGACCCGTACGGTCCGCCATCCGGCGAAGCGGCGGCCAACTCGTCCCACCGCCCATACTCGTCCGGCTTCAGAATCCGGCAAATGACTTCGGTCATGCCGGACCTCGTCCGAAGATCCGCTTGACCACCGCGCGGGTCTGGTCCCCGAAGGCGGCTTTGATCGCCCGTTTCGCGATCGCTTTGGCTCGTGCCGCCTGAAGCCGAGGACTGATCCCGAACTCGAGCTCAATGACGTGGACGCCGCCGGTTTGAACCGCGACGCGGAGCGCCTGGCCGAATCCCCCATTGCCGTAGTGGTAGTTGGCGCCAACCGCCTCGGCAAAAAGGGCGAAATCTGGGTTGTTGAGTTTGGTCCCACTTCGGTGACCGAATCGGCTCAACTGACTCTGCTCGATCAATCCAAGACTCCCGTTGTTAAACACGACGACGATCAGATCTAACCCCTCCCGGACGGCAGTGAGGAGTTCCCCGCCCATCATCGCAAAACCGCCGTCGCCTATGCAGGCAACAACGACCGCGGTCGGATCCGCCACCTTGGCGGCGATCGCCGCTGGGATACCGAAGCCCATCGACTGAAAGTCCGCTGGCGCGAGAAGGCCGCCCGGCCGACAAACGGTTGCCAGCGATCGCACCAAGCCTTGGTGGAGACCCGAATCCGTCACGATGATGCGGTTCCGGGGCACCACCAAGTCGACCGCCGCGAAGAGCTCGGGCAGCGAGGTCGAGGAGCCCGCGACCGGAGGCACGAACGGAATGGCCGTGACCCGTTCCTTGACGATAGCGGCCCGCCGCTCGGCAAGCTCAGCTCGGTTCCAACTCGATGGCTGGGCTTGCGTGATAAGGTCGGCCAAAAGGAGCCCAACCTCCGATGCTCGCGCGTGCACGGTGTCGCCCATCGGATAGGACGTGGCCAAGACATCCGCCGAGGCATCGACGTGAATGAATTTGGTAGCCGAGAATGGAAGCTCAAAACTCGAGGTCCCATTGTGGGAAAGCTTGCAACCGACGGCGACGACCAGGTCGGCCGCTCGAATCAGGTCGGGAAGGGCCGTCCCCGTTCCGAACGAGAAGTCACGGTAGTGGACAAGCTCATGGTCCTCAGGGGCAATGCCGCGGCCCGAGCAGGTCGTTGAGATTGGGATCGTCCGCTTGGCCGCGTATTCCAGAATCGCCGGTCCAGCTTCCCGCGCCCCCTGGCCCAAGAAGAAGAGTGGCTTCTGGGCGGACCCGAGCTGAGCCGCCAGTGGCTCGAGATTTGTCGGGGAGGCAGGGCGCCCGGGATCAACCAACGGCCGGGGGCCCGCGTTGGCAACGAGGAACTCCGACGGCAGCTCGACGACGACAGGGCCTGGTTCGCCGCTCAGCGCGAGCGCCGCGCCTTGGTGAATGCTGGCAGCCAAGTCGGCGGGTGACGCCACATCGATCACTCCCTTAACCAGGGCGCGAACGATCTGTTTCTGATCCAACAGTTGGAGCGTAAACGGCCGGCTGCTCTGATTCACGGTGAGGGCGACATAGAGCAGCCCGGCGGAGTCCGCCCGAGCCTCCGCCAATCCCGACAACGCGAAAGTGAAGCCCGGTCCGGGAATCGTGGTGAGCACCCCGAGCCCACCGGTCGTTCGAGCATAGGCGCCGGCCATGAATGCCGCGGCCATCTCGTCCGTGGCGACCACGACTCGAAGGGGAGACTGTCGGAGCGACTCGAAGAGCCGGACATTCTGAGAACCAGGCACCCCAAAAACGGTCGTGACGCCGCAACGCTGCAACGAGTCGATGATCGCCGCAGCTCCGTCAAACTCCGCAGTCCGGCTCATCCCGGCACCGCGGGCCGGAACCGATGCCGGACGAAGGCCGCGGCAAGCGATACCGCGGTGACGAGTCCGGGCAGCGGATCGTCGAAGGCCCCAACCGGCTGCAGAGTCGTGGTGCATTGTCCTAGCCACCGGACCCATCGACCAACCCCCGCACCCTCTGCCCGCAGGCGGTACGACTCGGTTCGGGGATTGATGCAACGGACCCCGGTTCGGTACCGCTTCGTGGCCGGCAGCGGCTGCCCGAGGGCGTCGAGGTAGTACAGATAGCAAACGTCTACCCCACACCGGGCCGCAAAATCGACGAACAGCCACGGGCGAGTGTTCACCTCGATGAGGCGGAACAGTCCGTCGATCGGATCTTGTTTGAACTCGGCCGAGAAAATGCCGCGGTAACTCGTGGCCGAAAAAATCTTTCGAAGCGACTCCGCCGCCTCGGACACTTCGGCCAGTTCGATGCTGACCATCGTGGTGCTGTTTCCGAAATCGGCCGGGAACATGTCCAGTCGGCGCCGGGCGAAGAGGGCTTCCACTACGCCCTTGCTGGAGCAATAGCCGTCCAGGAAGACGTGACGCTCCGGACCCCCGCCGACGTATTGCTGTACCACCATTCCGAGACCGGCCTGTTCGGCTCTCTGCAGACACTCCACCGCTTTGGCCCGAGAAGGGATCCACCATGCCTTGCGGTGAAAGATCCCACTGAAAGCCTGTGAGTCACGCGGCTTGAGAAAGGCGCTGGCGAACACCGAGTCCGGGATCGGATCGAGGTCGGCAATTCGGTCGACCGAAATAGTCGCCGGGTGGGGCACGGCCAATTGCTTTAAAAGGGCTCCAAACTCGGCCTTGTTTTGGAACAACGCGAGGGTGCTGGGGGCTGCCACGGCGCTGCCAAACGACGAGCCTGGCTTGGAGTCCGCCCACTCCGCGACGACGGCGGCCCAGTCGTCGGAGCAGGGCAGGAGAACGGCTTCGCCGAGTCCGCTATGGGCAACGGCGTCTTCCAGCGTCTCTACGGTCGGTGGGTCGATGGGTTCGCGCGTACCGGGAAGTTTCGAGTAGTATCGCGACCACCTGAGCAGGGGCTGGCTCTCCGGGAGGGCGAATACTCCAAGCCGGCGGCGGCCGATCGCCCGCAAGGCACCGAGTCCGGCCGGCATCGATCCAAGAACAATGGTCGGTGGTCGACGGCTCGCCTCAGGCATATCCCTCGGCCACCCGCTCCAGTGTCGCCCATCGGGCCCAACGTTCTTCGACCAGTTCCACTGCCCCGGAAGGTCTCTTCGTGATGACCCCCGCCGCAGTTTGGCCTTTGGGACCCAATAGGTTTTGAGGTGGCTTGATCACGGGCTCCGGGCCGCTTTCTCAAACAGACTTGACATCTTAGGAGGTGCTGGTCGCTCTGGAAGCAATAAGCTGGCCCGATCCAGCGGCCGGCCGTTTGTCTTGATGTATGTCAACTGTAGTATTATAGCTACAGCGCTCGTTGCAACCGTGCATCGCCCAGGCGTCGAAGGTGTGGCATAAACTCTGCTGTGTGGTGATGGCACCTCCAAAATCTGTGTGACCAGCCCAAGGAAATGCTATGCGAGGGTTCGTTCAGTCTAGCTTCGTAATCGCCTGTCTGGCAGGGGCGCCGGCGGCCCTTTTCGGGCAAAGCCTGACGGCAGGGACCGTAACTGGGGCTGTTCGGGCCAGAAACGGTGAGCCCGTTCCAGGCGCCGCGGTCACGATCGAGGCCCCCCGCGGCGCCGCCGTCCGGATCTCCGAAGCTGGACCTGATGGGTCATTCAGGTTTCACCTCGTGCCAGCAGGAACCTACTGGATGCTCGTCGAGCAGGTAGGTTTTCAACCGGTCCGCTTTTCCGGCATCCTGGTCTCCGGCGGCCGGACCACCGCCGTCGTCGCGGAAGTCGAACGGAAGCCGCCTCCGATCGAAGCCGTCGTTGAGCGGCCGGCGCGATTTGTTCAAACCGCAGCCGACGGCGGCCGGCCCCTCGTCGGTCCCCTATTACGCGGGTTCGATGGTCGTTCGGAGGTCTCTGATCTCGGGCGGGTTTTCACCGAGACGTTGGCGCCCGTCGATGGTTCCCTGGGACTCGCAATCGCCGCGGCTGGCGTCCCGATTTCACGGACCCGGCTCGTGGTCGATGGGCTCGAGGAAGCCCTGACTCGCCATCCGGGGTTGCCGGGACTCGCACCGGTGGTCGCTGCCTTCCCCCGCGGCGGGGTTCAACAAGCTGGCGTGCTCCTCTCGCCTCATGACGTCGAATGGCGCTCGTCAGCCGGAGGCGTGTTGGCGGTTCAGACCCTGGCCGGTAGCAACGAGACCGTCGTTGCCCCTTACCTGGCCGCCTCGAGCGGCCGGATCGGGAGCCGGCCGATCGACAATCCAGCCGATAGCTCGGCCATATCGCTTCAGGGCGGGCTGCTCCTCAGCGGGGCCATTCGTCGGGATACCGCTCACTACCTGCTTCGTCTCGACTACCAATCGATCGAACAAGGCTCTCAGAGTCCGTGGTACAATGACGTGTCGCTGTACCGCGGCGCCCAGGTCGGACTGGCCACGACTCTTTCCGCGATTGCGAGTGACAGTTTTGGTCGGTCGATAGCGAGCCTTCTGGCGCCGCCCCGCCGGACCTGGAAAGGCGGTTCGGGCTTGGCCCGGGTCGATTGGCGCTTTTCCGACGCCAGCCGGTTCACTCTCCGGGCATCCTTCGCCGCTGCCAAGGAACGCGCCCCGACCTATGGGCTCGAGGTGGCGGGGTCGGAGACCTCAGTCGCGAGCCGTGACGCCAGTGTTGCGGCAGTGCTTTCGACGACCGCCCCGAAATGGGCGAACGAGGCTCGTCTTGGTTTCTTCGCCGCCCGGCGGGACTGGCGCGGATCTCTCGATCCGACCACCTCGCTGGTCGGCGATCAGATCGGCTTCGGGACTCGGCCGTTCGCCCCGGCACTGTTTGATCAAAGCCAGCTCGAACTGACCGATGCCTTTCAGTACTTCGTCGGGGCCCACCGACTCAAAGTCGGCGGCGGCCTCAGGGTCGTCCGGTACGAGCAGCGGTATCGGTTTGGGTCGACCCCGTGGCTACGGTACGGTAGCCTCGACGATTTCGCCCGTGGGATCGGAGCCGCGGATCAAGTGGCCGGGGCAGTCGAGCCTGTCGACTTCCGGATCACCGAGCCGTCGATCTTTTTCCAGGATACTTGGGCGGCGACGCCCGAGTTGGATCTCCAGTTTGGCGTCCGGGTCGATGCCCAGACTCTCCCAACCAATCGGATCACTCCCAACAGCGAATGGGTCGCATCGTCCGGGCTGACCGGCCTGCTCGCGCCGAAGGGAGCCGGCAAGTTGGCTCCAACCGCCAGCTTCGTCTGGAACGTCCGAGGGGCCGGCCAATGGATCGTCCGGGGTGGCGCGGGACTTCATTCCGATCGGCTCGATCCGGCCCTCTTTGCAGAAGCGATCCGGCCGGCCGGGGATGTCCGAGTCATTCATGCCGTTGGCGATCTCGGAGGTTGGCCGGCGCCGTCCGTGCTCTCCTCGGCGACGAACCCGACCCGACTCACCCTGTTTGCGCCGGGATACCGGTCGCCCCGAACGTTGAAGCTCGACGGTGGGATTACCCGAGCGTTAGGTGGGGGTGCCTCCCTTGCGATCACCGGCTACTACGGTCACACCGACTATCTGCTGCGGCGGACCGACCTCAATCGGGTTCGGACCGCGGTCGGGCAGGGAGTTGACGGGCGCCCGCTCTACGGCGCCCTCGTCAAATACGGAGCGCTCGTGACCGGTGAGCCCGGGTCGGGACGCCGGTTTGCCGCCTTCGACCAGGTATTCGGACTCGCCCCGACCGGCTTCTCGGACCACTATGAAGTCTCGGCCTTCCTGGAACGTCGCGCCGCAGTGCGAGGCGTCGATCTCTTCGCCTCCTATACCTATTCCCGAACCCGCGACAACACGATCGGGCTCCTATCCGCCGACCCCGCCGACCAACTGTCGCCGTTTCCCGAAGGACTGTCGGGGGCCGATTGGACCGAAGGGGTGTCCGACCTTGATGTCCCCCATCGGATCGCGGGCATGGCTCAACTGAGGACCGGAGGGTCGGTACCGGTGACGCTGGCCGTCCGGGGACGGTGGCGTTCAGGGCTGGCGTATACCGCGGGCTTACCCAGAGGCGTCGACCTCAATGCCGACGGCTCGAGCAACAACGACCCGGCCTTCCTTGACACCCGAATTCCGGGCCTCGCCGAGGGCTTTGCCGCCGGAAATTGCGGCCCCCTCACGGCGGGCTTTGCGGTTCGGAACGGCTGTCGGGAAAAAGCGGTCGGTTCGCTCGATCTTCGGATTGGTCTCAGCCTCCCGGGAACCGGGAAGCGTCCATTGTACCTCGCCATCGACGCGTTCAACATTGCCTCGACGACTTCCGGAGTGGTTGATCGGGCCTTACTCATTCCGGATCCCTCTCGCCCTCTATCAACCACCAGTTCTGGAGTTGGCGTGCCGGTCGTGACCAATCCGCGCTTCGGTGCCCTCTTGGCTCGCCGGGGTGAACCACGCTTGATACGCGCCAGCCTGAGATTGGAGTACTGATGCCCCGGACAGCGTTGGTCACCGCGAGCCTCACGATTGCGACAGTGCTGGCCGGCTGTAGTAACGCCGGGGCTGCCCTCGATTTTACCTTGGATGCGACCGGCTCGATCGGCGTCCTCGTCTATCTTGACCGCGACGGCAGCCGCACGCCGACCCCGTTCGACACGACTTTCGCCCGGGCCAAAGTTTCCCTCCGAGGGCCCTCGGGGAACGCCGTCATTCGGTCGGTCCTGACCGACAACGAAGGGCTTGCCCGCTTCGACCGAATGCCGCTCGGTCAATACCGGGTGTTCGTCGACAGCACCAACCTCGGCGACTCGGTGTTCGTCGCGCGGATCGACTCGGTCGCCGTTCGAATTACGGCGACCGACACCGCCGACGGGGCGATCGTGCGGTTGGCCCGCCCTGAGTTCTCGGTTCGCGCAGCTCGGGCCCTGCCTGCGGGGCGCCCGGTCTTTGTCAGAGGTGTCCTCCTCTCGAATCTCCAATCGTTCCGGGACACGACCGTTCACCTCGCCGATAGCTCCGGCTTCCTCCGATTAACACGGGCAAGTCTGTTGGGATCGGGAACCGGTACGAACTACGGCGACAGTGTCGCCATCATTGGGGTCGTATCGGTTCGCGACGGCCAGCCAACCCTGGATCTGGCCCGGATCGCCCGACTCGTCCAGCGGCCCCCGCCGGTAGCACTCCCTTTGCCGACCGCCACGGCGGCGACCGCAGACCTTGGGCGCCTTGACGCGGCCCTGGTGCAGGTGACCGGCGCCGTGATCAGCGACACGGTGTCGGCCGCGCCCGATTTCAGGTTGACCGTGAGCGATGGTACCGGAGCCCTCAACGTCGTCCTGGACGCTACCCTCAATATTCCGAGGACCGTTTTTCGGCCGGGGCGCTCGATCAACGTTCGTGGGGTTCTGGTGCCAACAGGAGCCGGGAGCTGGACCCTCAAACCACGTGACGCCGGCGACCTAGTGGTGAACAATTGACGGTGGGCTCGACCGGCGCGTTGATCGGGATGTCGGGCCATCCACCCGACCCAAGTTGGCCTAAGGAGTGAGCGTGGAAACTGTGTTGGTTACCGGCGGCGCCGGTTTTATCGGATCGCACGTGGTGGAACGCCTGGCCAAGGATGGCCATCGGGTCCGGGTGATTGACAACCTTTCGACCGGCGATCAAGCCAACCTCGACGGATGCCGAGGTCAGGTGGAGTTCCTTCGCGGCGACCTCACCGAACCAGTCGACTGCGAAGTCGCCGTTCGGGGCGTATCGATCATCTGGCATCTGGCGGCGCTGCCGAGCGTCCCAAGGTCCATGGCCGATCCTTGGGCGTCCCACCACCACAACGTGAACGCCACAACCCGGTTACTCATTGCGGCCCGGGACGCCAAGGTTCGCCGGGTGGTGTACTCAAGCTCTAGTTCCGTGTATGGGGATACGCCGACCTTGCCCAAAGTCGAGTCGATGGAACCGCTCCCCCGGTCGCCCTATGCTGCGGCGAAGCTCTCTGGCGAGCAATATGTCCTTGCGTTTGCGCGAGCCGGTCTCGTCGAGGGCGTCGCTCTCCGATACTTCAATGTCTTCGGTCCCCGCCAGAGCCCTCGCTCGGCCTATGCCGCTGTGATCCCAGCCTTCCTGGCCGCCGCCCAGAATCAAACCGGCGTGTCCGTAAACGGTGACGGCGGCCAAACCCGTGATTTTACCTACGTCGAGAACGTAGTCCAAGCCAACATTCTTGCCGGCTTCGCTGCAGCGGATCGGGTCAATGGATGGGTCACCAACGCCGGCGCGGGGTGCCGGACTTCGCTGCTCGAGTTGGTCGCGATGTGTCGCGAGGTCACTGGGGCCCCGTTGCCGATCGAACATCGCCCCCCCCGGGACGGCGACGTTCGGGATTCGCTTGCCAGCTTGGAGCGAGCGTCCCAGGTCCTTGGTTACCGGCCGAGCGTCGGATTGCGGGAAGGGCTTGAACGAACATGGCACTGGTTCAAAAGCGCCTACGCCGCCGGCAAAATCCCAGCGGCATAGGCGGACGCAACAGCCCCCCGTAGGGGGGGCCGGGCGGTCAGGCGGTCAGTTGGGGCTTCGGGAGCTCCCGGAGCGTGTCGGATAAGGCGCTGACACCCATGTACGCCGGCGCCGGTACATCCATCAGCTCGAGGAGCGTCGGGGCGCAGGCCCGGAGCGAGACCTTGCTCGGGAACACGATATGCTTCCGGTCCGGTCGCCGAATCCAGAAGATCCCGTCAGGATGATGCATGCCGCTCTTCATCCCCTCCGCTTGGTAAAGCAGGTCGAAAAACGGTCGCGGCGTTGGATTCGTTCGGGAGGTGATCGTGGATGTCGGCTTGATCTGCTCGAAGATCCCGCACCCGGTGATCAGGTCCTGACCGTTCCGGCGAGTGCGCAGGCCGGGCCGGCCGTTCACTTCGACGAGCCCCAGGATCTGCTCGGCGGAGATGGCGTCGGCCTCTGACTGAAACAGGAGGTTGAACTCCTCGGACATCACCGGCTCGACCCGATGGGGAATGGTCAGCCCCGCATACCGTAGGAATTCGTCGAAATCCTTCGGCCGATAGAACACCTTGCCGCCTTGGTCTTCGTACTTAAGGCACGGCTGTTGCCCGAGGGCGGAGGAAAAGACGATCGTTCGATCCTCGCCCGCCATTTCCAAGACTTGGCCGACGATCCAGTCCATCTGTTGGTAGCCGTACAGAACGGCATCTGACTGATCGGCTTGCTCGTTCGCCGAGGGCTGTACCTTGAACTTTGACGGATCCATGTTGCGCCAGAACAGGTGCTGGAAATGGGCCGTGCTGTTGATGAAGAAGGTGGCGAAGTGTGGGTCGAGCTTCCCGTAGTAGTGGCGGAAGAGGTCGAATTGGAACCGATCGAGAATGATGGCCTTGCGCCACCGATGTTGCGGCACGAACCGCTCCCCGATCTGTTGCTTGACAATAAATCCTAACGTCGACGCCGACAGGCCATGCTTCGCCATGAAGCCCAAGAACTTGGCGTAGTCGGCCGCCGTGAGCGGCACCTTCTCGTTCGTGTGCTCCCTCACGTTCGTCGTGACGAAGTTCAGGTACTGATCGAACTCGTGGGCTGGGGTTGGTTCGACGCCCTGCGTCCATGGGTCTGGAATGACATACCCGTTGATTGGCCGGTCGCACCGGAGGTTCATGCTACCGCAGACGAAGACCCGACCGCCTTGATCCGACACGAGATCCCAGGTTCGCTTGTTCGTACACTTGTGACCTTCACCCAGCAGGAATACTCCGTGCTGATCGTAGGAAAGCCCAGTGTGCATCGTGACCCACTGAATCCAAGGCTCGAGGTTTTCCTGCCGCTCCTCGGCGTCGGTGACGTAGGCCAGGGATTCGTTGAAAAGGCGGCGAAAATTCGGCAACTGTCCAGCCGCGATGAACTCCTGGATCAATGTGGGGCTCAGTTCGTTGAACTCGAGCATGATGACGCGGGAAGAGTCTCGCACTGGAACCTCGATCCTGGTGGCGTGTTCGGTTTGGCGATGGTGGGCCAGCCGGTTTGGGCTTTCGGCCTAGTGCCTCAAGTCGGAATCTCCTACTTTGCGGTCCGACCTGCAAGATGCTCGCCAGGGGTGTCAGGGATGCCCCCTGTCAGGCGCTCGACTGTGGCGCGGTTCCTGCACCGCCGGATCCCACGTAAGTCGATAGTTGGTAACAACTCCCAGATTCCTAACGGCCCGGGTGCTTGGTGTCCTCAAAACCATCCCTGATCGCTCTGTTGCGCGAAGACCTCAGTCTGAAGGCCCGATGGTGCTACGGGTCGGGAAAGGGTCTTCGAAAGAAGCTCCGATTGATGTTTACCGATGCCACCCTGTCGATGATCTACTATCGGCTTCAGCAATGGTCTCGATGGCACGGCCTAACCCCCCTCGAGTTCCTATTCAATCGGTTAAATGGAATCTTCTGTAACTGTTTGATCGGGCGAGGGGCAGAGTTCGGCCGTGGTTTCGTGATGATCCATTCGACCGGGGTCGTCATCAACCGGCTGGTTCGAGCCGGGGACTTCTTGTTCATCGAACATCAAGTGACGATTGGGGCAGAACTCGGCCAAAGCCCCGCGATTGGTGATAACGTCTTTATCGGTGCTGGGGCGAAGGTCATCGGCGCCGTAACGATCGGGGATGGTGCTAAGATTGGCGCCAACGCGGTCGTCGTTAAGGATGTCCCGGCGTATTCGACCGTCGTCGGAATCCCGGCTCGGGTGGTCCGTCAACGACAGGCGCCCGTCGAACCCGGGTGCCTCCATTTTGCCGACCTAGGGCGTAGCGGTATTCCGGGCCGGGAGCCATCGGAACCAACCGGCGAGAAAACCGAGTCCCCAGCTCGCGTGGATGGTCGGAAAGACGATCGGTAGGTACCACCACGGTACGCCCGCCACTCGACTGGCCTGCAGCGTCACGAAACCAAGCGCTATAAGATAGAGCAGCCCGGGTACCATCGCGACGAGGCCTAAGGTCGGGATCAGGAGCGGCAGGAGGATCAGGTAGCCAGCGAAACCCGGGGCCACCAACTGGCGCCAACGAAGTGAGGCCGGGTGGGCCGTGAGCGTGCGAACTTTCCAGAAACCGTACCGGAAGTACTGCCGAGCCAGTTTGGGGATCGTCCCCCGAACGAAATAGGTGCTCTTGATCGTTGGTGAGACGAGGATCCGGCCCCCCGCCTGTCGGAGGCGGTAGTTCATTTCGTAGTCTTCGTTCACGGCCCAGTCGGTCCGCATCCCTCCGAGCGACCGCAACGTTTCCCTCCGCCACGACCCAAGGTAAACCGTGTCCGACCAAGTATCTTTGTCCGCGTACCGGTACTGGGCATCGCCGGCCCCGAACTTCGACGACACCGCAAACGCGATCGCCCGGGTCACGGCGGTCTCGCCGACCGCTCGTTGGGGCCCGCCGACGTTCTGGGCCCCGCTGTCCCGAAGCAACCGAACGCAGTGGCTGATGTAGTCCGGGGCATACAGCGTGTGGGCATCCATCCGCACCACGATGTCGCCGGTGGCCCCCAAGAGGCCCTGATTGAACCCCGCTGCTTGAATCCGATCCGGATTGTCGAGCACCTGGAGGCCCGGAAGTCGAGGCCGAAACCCCTCGGCGATCGCTCGGGATCGGTCGGTGCTCCCGCCGTCGAGGATCAAGACCTCAAGGCGATCAACCGGATAGTCGGTGGCCGCGAGCGACTCGAGGCAGCGAGCAAGAAAGCTCTCCTCGTTCCGAACCGGCATGATAACTGTCACCGGCGGCTGGGTTTCGCTTCCGCTCAATGCCATCGAGGCCTACTCAAAGAATGGGGTAAGTGGCTTGAAAATTGCAATTTTCGTACCTGATATTGGCGATCGCGATCAGGGAACTGGAGGCACCGCCGCATGACAGCTTCGGCCCAAACCAGCCAGAACTTAGCGGCTCAACTCGCCGAGGAACTGCGCGCATTGCCCCCGGTCGTTTGCTTTGCGAACGACTGGCTGACCGACCCAACCAGCAAGCACCACATCATGCGCACCTTCGGCGAGTCCGTCCCAGTCCTCTGGGTCGAAGCCAGCGGGATGAGGCGGCCGAACTTGACGAACTCCGCCGATTTGGGGCGGATCTTCGGCAAGGCAAAGAAGATGCTTGGCGGCCTCCGGCAAGTCAGCGACCGAGTCTGGGTTCTCTCGCCGCCTTCGATCCCCTTGCCGGGCAATGCCTTCGCGCGCCGCCTCAATGCCGCCCTCTACCGGCGAGCCGTTCGACGGGCCCTCCGCCGGATGGGGCAGTCCGCTAACCCGCTGCTCTGGGTATACACGCCCACGGTCGCACGCTATCTCGACCAGATCCCGCGGGCTGGTTTGGTCTACCACTGCGTCGACCGCTGGTGGGAGTTCAGCGATCTCGATCGGAGCGAGATGTTGGCTTGCCATGAAATCCTCTGTCGTGAGTCGAACGTCGTCTTTGCCTCGGCCCAGAGTCTGTACCGTGATTGCGCGCCCCTGGCTCGTCGGACCGAGCTGATTCCGCACGGCGTGGAGTGGGAACACTTCGCCAAAGCCGCCTTCGGCAACGAACCCCGTCCCGCCGATCTTCCGGCCGACGGAAAACCGATCCTTGGATTTTTCGGGCTCCTCCAAGACTGGGTGGATCTCGAACTGATTCGCAAGCTCGCCATCCGATTCCCCGATTGCAATGTGGCCGTCATCGGACGGTCGATGATCGACTTAAGTCCGCTCCAGGGCGTCCCCAACCTCTTGTTGCTTGGGCAGAAGCCGTACAGTGAGTTGCCGGGCTATTGCCGGGCCTTTGCTGTCGGCCTCGTGCCGTTCGTGCTCAACGAACTGACCGATGCCGTCAATCCGATCAAGCTCCGGGAGTATCTCTCCGCCGGAATGCCGGTCGTCTCCACGGCAATGCCCGAGGTGACGGCCCTCGGCGCGGTCGATGGCCTCCACGTGGTCACCACCCACGAAGAGTTTTTGTCCGCGGTGGCTACGCTCCTTGACCGGCCCCGCTCGTTGGAGGAGCGGAGTCGGGCAGCCAACTCCTTCGCGTCGGAGGGATGGACCGGCCGCTGTCTCGTCATGGCCCGGGCGGTCCGGCACGAACTCCAGGGCGCATGACGTTGCCTCGGGTGGATGTCGTCCACGTGGTCCTTAAGTTCGATAAGGGTGGCCTCGAAATGACCGCCCTTAACTTGTGCCGAGGACTGAGAGACCGGGGTTTTGCTTCGGCCGTCGTGGCGTTGGATGGTAGCGGCGAGACGTTTGGCCTCGCCCAAAGTGAGGGATTCGACTGTGTGGCCCTGGCGGGCCGGCGAATCCTGTCGCCGTCTTTTCACGCGAAGTTGCATCGCGAGCTCCACCGGCTTCGACCGCGCGTCATTCACACCCATCACTTTAGCAGTCTGATCCACTCCTTCCCGGCCGGCGCTCTGTCAGGGCCGTTCCGGCGGGTCCACACTGAGCACTCGTCCCTCTATCTGACCGAACGGCCCGCCTACCAACGGGCCCTTCGGTGGGCCAGTCGGTCGGTCGATACCTTCGTGCCGGTGGCCAAATCGATGGAGCCGCTTTACCTCGGCCCGGTTGGGGTTGATCGGTCGCGGCTTCGGGTTATTCCGAACGGAATCGACGTCCACCGATTTCAACCCGGGATCGATCTAAGCCAGCGAACTCAGTTGAGGAAGAGGCTCGGGATCCCAGATGGCATGGTCGTGGGTG
>JAYVJS010000198.1:0-23873 GCA_043769075.1 Gemmatimonadota bacterium
CCAACCGGCTCATCAATCTGGTGGTCTAGCCGGGCTGCCCCTTCCGGATTCCTGAACCGAGGCTAGACTACCTAGACCTATGATGACCCTGATTCGCGAGGCCCGCCTCCGGCCGGAGTTTGCCCACCTCTATCCAGAGCTCGCGGCCGGCCAATGGCTGGCGGCCTCCGAGGTCGGTGCGACGATTCTGATGTCGCAACTTCGGTCGAGTCGCCCGCCTTCGTTAGGCGAACGACTCTTGCCCGACGAACATTTCGAATTTCGCGGCGGTCCGGCCCGGGGATTCCCCACCCCGCACCGGACCCGTTTCGGCGAAGCCGGGCCCGCCTCGGCCCGGCAGCACTAGAGCCCAAGGCCGATCAGAATCAGGGCCCCGACGGGGGCGAGCAACCCGCCGAGTAGCTGAAAGACCCCTTCGGCGAACTTCACCACGTCACCCAGCATGGCGAGTTCGTCCGCCGTCAGCTCGCGGCCGCCGTCGCCCTTGATAATCGGGTTGGCCGAAGTTCCAGTCACGGTGGCGAACACCGCGCCGTTGACGGTGACCTTGGCGTTGATCGCGCTGTCGGTTCCCTTGGAAGTCACCACCACGACGTCGCTGCGGCTCTTGACGGTCAAGTCGATTTCGGTGGCCCCAGCGCCTCCACCGGAGGGTCCCTTGACCTTGGCGGTGATGCTGAATTGCTGGGCCGCCACCTCGAGTTTTGCGTCGATCGTCGCGATTCCGCCCCGGCCGAAGAGCTGACCGGTCGTGGTGATCTTGAAATCCACTCGGTCGGTACCGTTGCTCATGTACCCGTCGACCGTAACGGCGGCAGCGGCAATCGTACCGCTCAGGTCAAAAGAGTAGTCGAGGTAGGTCTTTCCGTTCGAGGTGACCAGGAGCCGAAGGCCGGCGGACGTCTGGCTCGCCGCCTTTTGATCGGTCAGATCCGCCGCCCCGATTTCCTGGGCCACGATCGGGTGATTCGCCGCATCGTTCTGGTACAGGATGAACCGAACGCCGTTGGCGGGGGCCCCGGCGCGGTTCGAGGCGACATACTGCTTCGTCGCCGGATCATACACCAGGGTCTTGCCGAGCATCGACGCCCGAATGATCGGGACCAACTGGGCTCCAATCTGCGGTCGGACGATCCCGGCAATCTGCTCAACGGCGGCCAGGTACCGGTTGGTGCCGGACATCGGGACGGCGGCCGGGGCCCCGAGTTGACCGCCCAAGGCTTGGAAGCTCTTGAGCACCGCGGAGGACCCCACCCGTTCGACGGTAGCCAAACCGTCCTTGACCTGCTGGCTATTCAACGACGCCTGCTGACTCGGGCCGTTCGAGTCGGAACAGGCGGCCAACACCGCGAGCGCACCGCTCGCCACCATCGTTCGCATCGTGATTCGCATGATCTCAATCCTCCAAAAGTGAGGTGGTATCGCCATTGTCATCGGACCCGTCACCCCGCCCGCCATCGCGGATCGTCCGGAGCTGGTTCTGCTGATCCTTGGTCAGCAGATTCTTGATCCGAATCAGCAAACTCATCTGGACCTTCTTCACTTCATTTTCGATCTTGAGCATCTTGTCGGCCTTGGCCAACGCGCCGGCCTCGTCGATCTTCAACTCTTCAATCAGATCGACCAATTCCATCGCCGGCTCAGCCATATCCAGCTGAAGCGGCACGAGCTCAACCTGGGCCTTCTTGATGACATCGAGAATCGCGGTCCGCTGCTGGCTCGTCAGCCCGATATCCTTGGCCTTTTGGAGCACCAGCTGGGGATCGAAGAACGCTTTCTCAAACCGATCGTCTTTCTTTTCCTGCGCTAACATCGGACTCGCCAGAGCCACCGCCAGCGCAACCTGAACGACATACCAACGAAATCTCATAACGGGTTCCCTTTCGATCCCGGCAAATGCGTAAACCAATCATCGGACCGCCCAACCGACGGCACCGATTGAACCTCGAGGAGAAAATCAGTCGGCATCCGAAGATCGCCGACCGCAATCGTGAACGGGGCCGCCACTCGGTGGGACGTGCTCCGGACCACCAGAACCGCGGCCACCGCACCCACCGCCGCACCAAGAGCCAACATCGGAACCCAGGGCCGCCGTCGGGTCGGCCGCTGCCGCGACCTGACCCGCTCGAAGGATGGGGTCCATGCGGCATCCTCGGCCCGAAGCCGCTGAAACTGATCTTTGAGATCCTGATCCTGGTCGGTCATTCGCTTACTCCTACTCCGCCTAACAGTGTTCGCAGTCGCGCCTTGCCCCGTTCATAGTGGGTTCGCGCCGTCCCCACCGGCATCTTCAACACCTCGGCCGCTTCCTGAATCGTGAGATCCTGGTAAAAGACCAAGTGGATCACCTCACCCTGCCGGGTCGACAACCGGTTGACCGCGTCCCGGAGCCGCTGCCGGGACTCACCGGCGATCATCCCATCGGCCGCGTCGGGTGATGCCGGCGTCTCTTCCCGCCACCACCGGCCCAATCGCAACGCCTGATTCCACTGCCACCGACCCTGCTCCTGCGCCGTATACCGAATGACCCCAAACAGCCAGGTCCGAAACGCCGACCGCCCCTCGAACTTCGCCTTCCCCTCCAAGATCTTCAAATACGCCAGCTGGAGCACATCCTCGGCCTCGGTTCGGTCGCCGCGGCAGCAGCGGACCGCCCAGGCATACCCGTGGGAATGAAGCCGTTCCAGCTCGCTTTCGAGATCCCGTCGCTCCATGCGGGTTCGGCACTCCCAAGTGACAATCGACGGTCAGGTGAGGTTTAGGTGGCGGGCAGGGGGCCACCATAGGACACGGCCGGATCGGGCCGGATCGGGCCTACGGCTTGAGGACGCGGATTCCAGCCACCACGACCGGGTCGGCCAGGAGCCCAAACCGGACCGCTGCCTCCGGGGCGGCCGCGGCCGCCACCATCCGCCTCAATTCGGACTCAAACAGGCCGGTATGGACCGCCAATGACCGCCGGGATAGGGCCAGGCCCGACCGACGGAGTTCGGTCCGAATCACTTCCCGCTTGGCCGGATCGAGCCAGACCGAATCGGCCGGCCTGGCGGCGGCAAGCTCCTGGCGAGCCAGACCGGTCAAGACCGAACGAACCACCCCGGTCCGGGCTCCAAGTGACCGTCGTAGCGAGACTTCCCAGTCGGTCGGCCGAACCAGAGAATCGGGCTGAATCCCGCCGCTGATCAGCTTTCCGCCCGGCCCTTGCCACCGCCCGGTCGTGAGGCGAACCGCAATACTGTCGCCGAGCTGGACGGTGGTCTGAATCAAACCCTTCCCAAAGGTCCGCTCACCGACCAGCCGGGCCCGCTGGTTGTCCCGCAACGCCGCCGCGATGATCTCAGCCGAGCTGGCGGTCCGGCGGTCAACCAGGAGCGTCAACCTGAGGTCTGGATAGGCGTCCGGCCCGGCGGCCTGATACCCCCACCGAACTTTTCGCTTGGCCACCGACGCGATCTTCTGACCCGGCGCAAGAAACAGGTCGGCGATCCGGAGGGCCTCGTCAATCGGCCCCCCTCGGTTGCCCCGAAGATCGACGACCAGGCCTTTGAGCTGCCAAGCTCGGAGAGCGATCAACGCGTCGCGGACTTCACCGCTGGATTTCGACGACACGCTATGAAGAGCGAAGTACCCGACGCTGTCCGACAACCGAGTGACCGACCCGACCGCCGGGATCTGGGCGGCCTCATGGACCAATCGGACCTCGAGGGGCACCGAGTCTCCCGTCGATTGGACCCGCACCTGAATCGAATCTCGTTCGAGCGCGGTCAAAGCGCGGCCGATTGGCCATCCGGCCGACGGCAGGCCGCCGATCTCGTCGACGAAGTCCCCCGGTTTGATCCCAGCCCGATCGGCGGCGGTCCCGGGGACCACGGCAGACACTCGAAGCCCCGTCAGGCCCGTTTCGAGGCTCAACCCAATCGTCTCGCCCCGGCCCCGGAGCAGATTCCGGTAGTTCCGAAACTCGGCCGGACCAAGGAAGGCGGAATAGGGGTCGCCCAAGGTATTGACCACGCCCTTGGCGGCTTTGACGTAGAGCTCCTCCTCGGTCAGGGAGTCCACGAAGGTGGTCCGAATGGCGCTCATGACGTCTTCGAACACCTGGGCCGTGGTCACGGTCCGCTTGGCCTCTTGCCGGGCCCGCCATTGGGCGATGCCCACGGCAAGGCCGAGGCCCGCGCCGAGGCCGGCAAAGAAGATCAAGGTGGAACGGGACCAGAGTCGCATCACCTGCCTACGGTCGCAGAATAGGTGCCAAACCCGCCGACCTGGAGTTTGCCCTTCCCGGGGGCGATTTCACAATAGGCCATTGGACTTAACCGCCTGGTGGAAGGATATTTGGCCCAAATCCATGCCCCGATTCGACTCGAAACTCATTGCCCGGATGGCGGGGCCGGTTCTTTTCGCCTTGGTCCTGGCGTTCGGCCCGGGCGACCTCTCGTCTGATGCCCGGAAGACCCTGGGCGTTACAGCCTGGATCATCACCTGGCTGATTACCGAAGCGGTGCCGATCGTGGCCACCTCGCTTCTCCCGATCGTCCTCTTTCCGCTTCTTGGGATTGCCTCGAGCCGCGATGCGGCGGCGCCGTACGGGAACGATTTGGTCTTCCTCTTTATGGCCGGGTTCTTCATTGCGACCGCATTGGAGCATTGGCAAAGCCATGTCCGGGTGGCGTACAAGCTGGTCCTGGCGGTCGGCCTGACCGGGAAACGGGCCGTGCTCGGCATCATGTTGGCCACCGGCTTCATCTCGATGTGGATTTCCAACACCGCCACCGCCGCGATGATGTATCCGATCGCCATGGCCGTGGGTGCCCTCTTTGCCCAAACCCCCGACGGCGATAAGACCCGGACCGCCTTGATGCTCGGCGTGGCCTACGCCGCCACGTTAGGCGGCAACGCCACGATGATCGGGAGTCCGCCCAACCTGGTGACGGTCGGCGCCATGAAGGAATTGATCGGGGTTTCGATCTCGTTCGCCCAGTTCATGGCCATCGGGTTGCCGATTACCCTGATCCTCCTTCCGGTCTGTTGGGTCATCCTGGTGTTTGTCTGTTTCCGGAGCAAGGCCGACCTCGGTGCCAACGCGAGCGACATGCTCCGGACTCGCTTGGCCGCCTTGGGCCCGATCCGAGGCGGCGAAGCTCGGGTCCTGATGATCTTTGGGGGCACCGCGTTGGCCTGGTTCCTCCGGGAACGAAAGGAATTCGGGAGCTTCACCGTGCCGGGCCTGGTCGATCTCTTTCCCAAAATCTCGGATACCGCCATCGGAGTGACCGCCGCGGTGCTGATGTTTCTGGTGACCGGCACCACCAAAGACGGCCAGCGGCGCCCGCTGCTGACCTGGACCGAGGCCCGAACGATTCCGTGGGACGTCCTGTTGTTCTTCGGCGGGGGGCTGTCGCTTGCCGACGCGATCGAGAAACAGGGCCTCACGACGTGGATGGCCGGGGGCCTCTCGGGGCTCGCCGGGATGCCGGTGTTCGTCATCTACCTCGGCTTGGCGGTGACGGTGCTGATCCTGAGTGAGTTGGCGTCAAACCTGGCGGTCGCAGCCATGATGATGCCGATTACCGTGGCCATCGCCCAGTCGCTCGGGCAGCCACCTCAGGTGTTGATGCTGGTAGCCGGCTTTGCCGCCTCGACCGGGTTCATGCTGCCGGTGGCGACACCCCCGAACGCCATCGTGTTTGGGTCGGGGCAAATCACCGTCAAACAGATGGCCAAGGCCGGATTCCTGCTCGACCTCCTGTCGGTGGTGGTCGTCGTTGCGGTCATCTCGCTGATCGCACCTCTCGTCCTGGCCCCATGAGCGAGCCGCTCGCCCATCGCCTCTTGGACGGGTATCCGCTCCTGATGGCCATCGAGGTGGCGTGGGGCGACATGGATGCCTTTCAGCACGTCAACAACACGGTCTATCTCCGCTACGCGGAAAGCAGCCGGATCGCCTACTTTCAGAGCATTGGGTTCCGGCTCGGTGTTTCCGACCCCGACGTTGGTCCGATTCTTCACTCGGTGAACTGCCGGTTCCGGATTCCTTTGACCTATCCGGATCGGGTTCTGGTGGCCACCCGAGTCACGGCCGTCGACATCGACCGCCTGACGACCCAATACCGGATCGTGAGTCTCGGGCACGACGCCGTGGCGGCTGAGGGCGAAGGCATCGTTGTCGCGTTTAACTATGCGACCCAACAGAAGGCGCCGGTTCCCCAGGTCGTCCTCGACCGGATCGCCGCCCACCGACCGTAAGTCACCAGGAGTTCGCCGATGTCGATCACCAGCCGTGAATTTCAACTGAACCGCCGCCCCGTCGGGATGCCGACTGGCGCTGACTTCACCATGGTGACCAAGGAACTGCCGCCGATCGGGGCCGGGCAGTTCCGGGTCAAAAATCAATTCCTTTCGGTCGACCCCTATATGCGGGGCCGGATGACCGACGCTAAAAGCTACGTCCCGCCGTTTGAACTGAACGTCGCCATGAACGGGGCCGCGGTCGGCCGAGTTGAGGAATCGAATCACCCCGATTACGCCGTCGGGGCGACCGTACTCAGCATGGAAGGCTGGCGGGAAGGATTCGTGACCGACGGGAATGGCGTCACCAAACTCGATGTTTCGATTGCGCCGCCTCAGGCCTTTCTCGGAACTTTGGGCATGCCGGGCTTGACGGCCTATGCCGGACTCTTCGATGTCGGAGGGCTCAAGGACGGTGACACGGTCTTGGTGTCGGGCGCGGCCGGTGCCGTGGGCATGGTGGTTTGCCAGATTGCCAAGGCACGGGGGTGCACCGTGATCGGAATGGTCGGCTCCGACGAAAAGGGTGCCTGGCTCAAAGCCAACGCCGGCGTCGACGCCACCATCAACTACCGGACGGCTCCGAGTCTCCGGAAGGCCATCCAGGCGGCGGCACCAGACGGCATCGACCTGACTTTTGAGAATGTCGGGGGCGACTCACTCGAGGCCGCCCTGGCCTGTTCGAAGCCGTTTGGGCGGGTGGCCCTGTGCGGCCTGATCTCTCAATACAACGCGACCGAAGCGGGCGCCGGCATCCGCAACGTGCGCGACATTCTGACCAAGCGCTTGACCGTTCGTGGGTTCATCGTTCTCGACCACGCCAAGCGGCAACCGGATTTCATCCGGGACATGACCGGCTGGATCAAGGCCGGCAAGATGAAGTGGACCGAGACGATTGTCGAGGGATTCGAAAAGACGCCCGAGGCGTTCCTCGGCCTCTTCAGCGGCACCAATCTGGGCAAGATGGTCGTACGGATCAGTTAACCCGAGGTCATTCCATGCGGCGGCTCCTTTATGCCCTCACCGGCTTGGCGTTAGTCGCCCAACCGGTGACGGCTCAGTCAGGTTACTCCCTCACCCAAATCCGCTCCTATCCCTTCCCCAACGAACTGGCGGCCGCGGCCACCGGTGGGAGGATTGTCTGGGCGTTTAACGAGAGCGGGCTTCGGAACCTTTATGTCGCTGAGGGTCCGGCGTACGCGGCCCGGCGGCTCACCAACTATCAGGTCGATGACGGCCAGGAATTGACCAGCGTCGCGGTTTCCGCCGATGGCCAGTGGGTGGTCTACGTCCGGGGCGGCGATCACGGCTCTAACTGGGATGACGGCCTCCCGGTCAATCCGACCTTTGCCCCGACGCCACCAAAGGTTCAGATCTGGGCCGTGCCGTTCGCCGGGGGAGAACCGAAGCTCTTAGCTGATGGAGATGAGCCGGCGGTCTCGCCGAAGAGCGATATGGTCGCGTTCGTTCGGGGCGGTCAGCTCTACTCGGTGCCGATCGACGGATCCTCGCCCCCGACGTCGCTACTCACATCGCGAGGCAGCAACGAGTCGCCGGTCTGGTCGCCGGATGGGACGAAGCTCGCCTTCGTCTCCAATCGAGGAGACCATTCGTTCATCGGAGTGTATAGCGGACCCGCCACGCCCATTCGCTGGTTGGCGGCGTCATTCACCCGCGATTTTTCACCCCGCTGGTCTCCGGACGGACGGAACGTCGCGTTCATTCGGATTCCCGGTGCCGGCGGGGCGCCGGACTCGGTTCTGGTCCGGCGCCACTCGCCCTGGTCGATCTATACCGCCAACGTCGGAACCGGAATCGCGACCCGGCTCTGGACGGCCCCCCGAACGCTGCGAGGATCCATCCCCGGCACCGATGGCGGCACCAATTTGCATTGGGGCGCCGGACGGCTGGTGTTCCTGTCGTATCAAGACGGCTGGCCCCATCTCTATTCGATCGCCGAGTCCGGCGGCGAGGCCCTGCTCTTAACGCCGGGCCGATTCATGGCGGAGCACATCAAGATGTCGCCCGACGGCCGGTGGATGGTGTTTACCGCCAACGCCGGCCCTGATTCGCTCGACATTGACCGGCGCCACGTGATGAGGGTGCCGGTTGACCGCGCCGCCGCCGAAGTCATCACGCCCGGCCCGGGACTCGAGTGGAGCCCGGTGCTAGCCGGCGACGGCACCTTGGCCTTTCTGTCGGCTACCAGCGACCGGCCGCCCCTTCCAGCCGTCATTCCGTTAGGCGGCGGGGCTCGCCGGTTGCTTGCCGAAGACCGGATTCCGGCAGACTACCCGACCGGCCGGTTGGTGACGCCCAAGCAAATCGTCTTCAAGAGCCCCGACGGAGTCACGGTCCACAGTCAGTTGTTTGAGCCGAGCACCGGCACCGGCAAGCGCCCCGCCATCATCTACGTCCATGGTGGTCCGCCTCGGCAGATGCTGCTCGGCTGGCACTACTCCGACTATTACTCCAACGCCTATGCGACCAATCAGTATCTCGCCAGCCAGGGGTACGTGGTCCTCTCTGTGAACTACCGTCTCGGGATCGGCTACGGATTCGAGTTTCATCGCCCGGCCCGTGCTGGCGCGGCGGGGGCCTCTGAATACATCGACGTCAAGGCCGCCGCCGAATGGTTGGCGAAGCAGCCTAACGTCGACCCTAAGCGGGTCGGAGTCTACGGCGGTTCCTATGGCGGGTACTTGGTGGCCCTGGCGTTGGGACGGGATTCGCGGCTCTTTGCCGCGGGCGTCGACATTCACGGGGTCCATGACCAGACCATCGAGCGGACCCGGAACCTGCTCTACCCCGATCGCTTCGAGCGGGCGCCTGATGCCGGCCCAGCCAGTGCGGTCGCCTGGTCGTCGTCGCCGATCTCGTCGGTCAAGACCTGGACGTCACCGGTCTTGATTGTCCATGCGGACGATGACCGGAATGTTCGGTTCAGTCAGAGTACCGATCTGGTTCGGCGGCTCGAGGCGAAAGGTGTTCCAATGGAAACGCTGGTGATCGTGGACGACACCCACCATTTCATGCGGCATGCAAACTGGTTGACGGTCGGGGCGGCGGCCGCCGACTTTTTCAGGCGGAAGCTGCGACCGTAGGCTGGGGTATTCAGTTCGTGGTGAGCCTGACGAAACCGCCGCCATTGGCTCACTCCCTAGCCCTCCGCACCTCGGTTCGGTCAGTCGCTCTTGACGACCGTGAACGGCCGGACTTCTATCCAGAGGTCGAGCCCATCGGAACCGGCTGTCAGGACGCGGCCCTCCCCAGCCGCGAGGATGATCGGGAGATCTTTTGAGCGACCGATCTCCTTCCCGTCTGAGACGCGTAGGAGGCGGCTGACCACGTGCGCATAGTCAAAGCCCCCGCCCGGATGCTGCTTCGATACCCCGGCCGTCTGCACAAGCACCAATTCATTGCTGAGAAGCACCAGGCCAACCGTGTTGTCCGTAATGGATTGCCCTGGCTGACGCCCGAACAGGACGCCTCCACCCGACACCATCCGCACGTTGGTTGGTACATAGTCGACGAGGTCCGTCTGCCATCGAAGGGCCCCGGTCCGATCATAGAGTTGGACGATGCCCCTGAGTTTTGGGGCCACAATAACGAAGCCGGCGTCGGCTGCACAAGCCAGCCGGCCAATCGTTGCCACCTCGTTGACGAGTGCTTCGGCCCGCTTGTCCTTTTCCTCAAAGAACGGGTCTCCCCATCCATCCCCTCGGTCACCCGCGCCTGAGAGGAAGTGAAGGGGTCGCCCCGTCCTGGCGGTGTAACCAAGAGCGACGAATCGGCGGTCAAGGGAGCAAATGTCGAAGAGGTCGTATTTCAGACCAACCGATCGCACGTGCGTAAGTGATCTGGTGGCCACTCTGACGAATGAGAGCCGCTGGAGCGCCCGATCAAGTACGACCACGGTGTCGCGGCCGAGGAGAGCGACCGAGGCCGGTTCACGCATCTCGCCGGGCCCGCTCCCTCCTCGGCCCGTTGTCGCCAGGAGCCGTCCGTTTAAGCCGATGAGGTGAAGACGAGGCCTCGACACGTCAACAGCGACAAAGCCGACCGACGGCACGAACGCGGCAGCCTGGATTAGCCCAAAGGCGCCCTTGTCAACCGGCGAGCCCGCCAGCCTAGACCCCGGCGTACCCAGGCGGAGATCGACGCGCTGAGCCTCCAGAGGCGAGGGCAGACAGGCAAGCGTAATTGCCGCGGACACAAACAGCACCCGTTGAACATCGCACAGTGTCGGCATAGGTCTCGCCCTCGGGTCGAAGGAATGAGTGCCCGCGCGCAGGAACAGGCACGTTCTGTCCACCAAGGACCCTCATCCAGCGGTTCCAGTCCCGGAAGGGCCTACTCCGGGCTGCAGATGTATGTAATGCACCCGACTTCAGAACAAGTGCAGTTTGTCCCACAAGATCGACCTTCTCAGCGCTTCGACTCTCACAGTGTGCTCCCCCGAAGGAAGTTAGTTAACTGCAGTTGACAAGGCAGGCACCCGCCGACCGAGACGGCTGACTAAGTGCGCTACTCGAAAACCACTTTTTCTGCGCCGGGCCGCGCGATTCCGGTTACTGGTAGAGTCCAACGAGTCCGCATTGTAGAGAATGCCGAGTTGCCAACTATCACGCCGAGGCCCCAGATTATGGCCATGCCCGTCATGCTCCGCCGCTATACCGTCGACGAACTGGACGATTTCCCCGACGACGGGAATCGCTACGAACTCCTCGACGGGGTTCTCTTTGTGAGCCCGTCGCCTGGGCTCCCCCACCAGATCGTCGCCACCTCACTGGCGGCAATCCTGCGGACTTTTCTACAGAGTGAGCCGCGGGTGTTCGTGGCGGCTCCCGGGGTCGTTCAAGTTCGACCCGGCGTTCGGATGGAGCCTGATATCCTGATGGGTACTCTCCCGTCGACCGGCACCGGGTGGGACAACGTGTCCGAGCGATGGCTTGCCGTCGAGGTCTCGGGAGTTGGGTCGCGAATCGTTGATCGCGACTACAAACGTGACGGGTACCTGGAGGTGGGCGTCAAGGAGGTTTGGCTGGTCGATCTCAAGGCCGAACGGATCTACGTCTCTCGCCCCGGACCGGCAAAGGACATCCCCCACGATGTCGACCTGACCTGGCGATCGCCCGGTGGCCGGGAACTCCAGATCGATGTTGCCGCCCTTTTTCGCGGAGTTCCGACCGATCGGTAGGTGGACCTTGCGGTGAGCGTACGTCGGCGAGGCACCGGCAATCACCGAGCGGCCGGGAACTACCGGTCAATGTCACCCGGTTGTTTCGGCGCTCATCAGCGTCGCAGTAGTTCGAGAATCCGCCGCGCCATCGGCCGGTTGGAAAATCCGAAGCCGCCCGTTCCAGGGTCCCGCAGCCGGTCAGCCAATCGCTCGGCGGCGACGCTCCGCTTGGCGCCCGCTTTCACCAACAGCTCGGCGCAGGCGAGATGGCCCTGATGAAACGCGCCCACCGCAATCAGCTGCTCGAGTGGGGTTCCGCCTCGTATGGGATCGAGATCAACCGTGGCGCCCTTTTCAAGGAGCATCGCTACCGTCTCCGGACACCCATTCCGGGCCGCCCTCGTCATCGCCGGTAGACCAACCTCCGGACGGGCGTCCGGCCGGGCGCCTCGGTCGAGCCGCCGCCGAACCAACCGATCGGCACACTCGGATGCCGCCAGACCGAGCACCGTCTGGCCGACCCGACCCTCCATGGGGTTCGAGGCCGCCTGGCCGGTCCGGATCGGCGCATCGACCATCGCACCATAACTGAGCAAGGTGTCCAGCACGTCGACGTAACTCTGTTCGAAAGCGGGCACAAAGTGTTCGGCCGGGTGCTGGGCCCAGCCTACATAGTGGATCGGCTGCAAACCGAACGAGTCCGCAGCAGTCACGTCTCGGCCGTGTCGGAGGAGCCAACCGACGACTTCGGGGCGGCCCTCCCGCACCGCGCGGCGCAATCCGTCGCCGCCGAGGTACTGACTGGTGTCTGCCGCGGGGCGCGGGATCACCGGCGGGTCGATCAGCTTTCCATCGACGGGTCCGTTGTCGGCGGGGCGGTTGGACTCGGCGGGTCGAGGACCGGGGCGGCGCGAGAGCGCGCGCGCAATCGGCCAGCAACCGATCTCGGGTTCGATATCGCCGAGGTCGGTTTTGAGAATAACGAGCTTGAACTGACGGCAGACTTCGCGGACCTGGTGTTCAACGATGATCTGACCCCGGTCGCGCCGGACCTGAAAGGCCTCGTTCTCACTATCGCCGCCCTGGAACGAAATCAGGCGACTCGCGGTATCGTTAGGATCGGTGACGAACTGCATCGTGATGGCCGCCCCAACCTTGAGCGGCTCCCGGAGGCCGGGGTAGGTACCCCAGCCGGCGACGAGCGTAAGCGGTCCCTGGCCCCAGATCTCGCCGTTGGCGTAACGGCCGACGAAATCGACCACGATCCGGTCGCCGGGAATGACGACCTGGCCGCTGCCCGGCCGCTCGGTCAGAAGCCGGACCTTGCCAGCCGGCATCGGCGGGCCGCTCACGATGTTGCCGTGCACCGACCTGATGCAGCCGCCAAGGAGGAGTCCGAGGGCTGCTGCTGCCATTCCACGAAGCATGGGAACCTCGGTTAACGAATGGTCAATTCTAGCGGCCGGTCCGTGGCGCCCATCCCGCCCGCATTGCCGGCTCCAGCGCGTCGCACAGATCTCGTTTGAGATCGACCTTCGGGGCAATCGCGCCGCCCAACTCGAGATAGGCTTCGCGATCTCCCCCGTGTGCCATCCACTTCGGCGCCTGACCGCCATTCGGATCGCCGGTGGCCGCAAACCGGGTCCAATACCCGCCCATGGCCTGGCTCAGTGCCTCGTCCGTCTCGTCCCGCGGGAGCCAGGGCAGCCGATTCCCAAAGACATAGCTGATTTCCGAGGCGTGAAAAGCCCCGAGCTTGTCGCCGCCGGGAGCGACCCGGGTGAACTGATAGAGATAGGTCTTTTGTCCGGCCTTGGTCATTGCCCGGGCCGCAACTCGGGTCGGGCAGGTGAACAACAGGTCGGTCGACAACACCAGCGTGGCGCTTTCGATCTCGGCGGGGGTCGATACCGGATACAAAGCGAGCACCCTGGCTGCTCCAGCCCCGGCGATCTGGGTCACCCATTTTCCGTATCCCTCTACCGTGCGCTCGAACCGCGGCAGATAGATCCGAAGGGTCGTCATCTCGAGTCCGTTGGTGCCGGTCAATAACGGCACTTTGAGCTGCCCTCCGCGCTCGAACACGCGGGCAGTCACGTCGGACAAAACCAATCCGTCCACGTTAGGCCCGACCAGCATTCCGGCGGCAAACATCCGGTCCTGGGCCGGGAGCAAATCGGCCGCCGGTTTGGCCCGCAAGGCGGCGAGCTGATCGGCGGTCGTGTCGACCCCCACCAACTTGGCCAGGGCCGTCCCAAACCCGCCACTGGTCTTGAGATCGAGCATCGGCGCCATCGGGGCCCCGCTTTCAGCGATCGCCCGATGGAACAGTCCCTTGGCCAGTGGCGAGGCCATCAAGTGCATGATATCGATCGAACCCGCAGACTCTCCGAAGACGGTGACTCGCGACGGATCGCCGCCAAAGGCGCGGATGTTCCGTTTGACCCACCGAAGGGCCTCGAGCTGATCCATCAGGCCGTAGTTCCCCGCCGCGCCGTTCGGCGACTCGGCCGCCAAGGCCGGATGGGCCAGGAATCCAAACACGCCGAGCCGGTAGTTGACCGAGACAACTACCACGTCGCGGCGCGCCAGGGCAGCCCCGTCATACCAGTTGGAGGAGCCACTTCCGTTGAGATTCGAGCCGCCATGGATCCAGACCATGACCGGCTTCGCACCAGCACCAGGCGTTGCCGTCCAGACGTTCAGGTAGAGACAGTCCTCGCTCGGATTGAGCGGCTCGTCCACCACTTTGTCCGCGGTTCCAAACACCGCCGCGATGCCGCGGCCCCAAACGCTGAGCCGGTCGGTCTGCATGCACGAAGGACCGAATGCCGTCGCCTCGCGGACACCCGAGCCGGCTGGACGAGGCACCGGGGGCTTCCACCGCAATGGCCCCACAGGCGGCGTCGCGAAGGGCAGACCCTTGAAAACGGCCACACTGCCGGTGGTCCATTCCCCGCGGAACGCCTCCCCGTCAGCTTTGGCCTCTGGAGCGGCCTGGGCCACGACCAATGAGGCCTTGAGGAGGACCGCGGCCGCTGTCAGCCACAACGCAGTCATCGGGCCACCCGAGCGGGGTTCAAGATCAACACGTGTTTCGTCTCCCGTTCCACCGCGCCTCGGCTGTAGGCCAGGGGGAAGTATTGATAGTTGGTCCAGAGGGGCAGCAAGTTGTCGTAGAACGGACTTCCCGGCTGACCGGATTGCCCCGGCACGCTGGTGGCCACCGAATTGTCCCAATCGGCGGTGTCGAAGATGCCCCGATACGTGGCGCCGCTCGACTGCAACCAGCCCGGTCCGCCGGTCATGTTGACCGTGTTATCGTCGCCGCCCCGACTGGCGGCCGCCAGATCGAACGCGTTGGACAACGGATGGCGGAAGTTGGCGACGTGAATCGGACCATAGCGCCACGAGGCCGGTTCCGCACCGAACTCCTTGGTGAGGTTCACCATGGCCTGATCGAGCGCGGCCAACACGACCGAGTCGCGGACGGCCCCGACCTTGGGCTTCTTGATCAACCGGATCAGCAGCGGCAGGTCCCACTCGCGCCCTCGTTGCCGGCCGACTTTGTCCCCCAGCAGCGGCTGGTAGATCATCGGTCCCACCGCCCGGAGCCACGCGACATAGATCAACGGCTGCGCGGCGTCCTTGCGCATGACATAGTCCCATTGCCCCAACAAATTGACGGCGGGACTCGCCACACCTCGCCGCTTTGCCGCCGCGAGAATCTCCGGCACCAACGCCTCGGCGGGCAACGAATGCTCGTCGTGCTGCAACTGCTCGAACCCCGCCCGGGTCCAGTCGGTTCGCGAAGCGAGCTGACTCTTGACCCGGTTGGCCCGGTAGGGTGTGGCCCATTCGTAGTTCAGTTGGTGGGCGTACCCCTTCGGCATAATGTTGTTGTTGGAAGTGGCGATGATCCCGCCGACCGGATTGAACGACTGCGGCAACTTCGAGAACGGCAAGAAGCCCTTCCACTCAAACCGGCCGTCACCCGGCACCGGAAGGAGACCGCTCCAGCTCCGATTCGGATTCAAACCCGCCGCGATCCATCCGATGTTTCCGTCGACATCGGCATAGATCAGATTTTCCGTCGGCAACCGCCACCGGTACGCCGCCGCTTTGAAGGTCGGCCAGTCGCGAGCCCGGTTGATCGAGATCTGGGCCAGATAGCCGGCCGTACCCGGTTCCGTGCCGACAAACCGAATCACAAAACCCCTGGTGCCGGTCGAGTCGACGTTCACGATCGGGCCATGTTCGGTAAACTCGAGATCGACCGCACGGGCCGGCTCATTCTTGACCGGGATCGTATCGGCCAAGACCGTCACCGGTTTCCAGGCTCCCCGGTTCGAATAACACCGCTTCGCCGACGACCCCGGACAAGGCCCGAGCTTCTCGACATATACGTCCTGCTGATCCATCCCGACAATCGTGAACCCAAACGCCACCCGCTCGTTGTGCCCGCCGGCCACTCCTGGCAGGGCCGGCTCTCCCGCACCGATCACGTTCCAACCCGGACCGACCAGATGGGTGAGATACCGGAGGGAGGGTAACGTCACCGCCCGATGGGGATCATTGGCCAGGAGCGGCTTGCCGGTCGCCGTCCGTTTGCCGCTGATAACCCAGTTGTTGGATCCGTCGAAACGGGGGTACCCGAGACCGGCGTACATCTGAGCCGCCGCGCCTAACGACTGAACCCCGACGCCCTTGAGATCTATCCCCGGCACCGGATCAAATCGCCGGACCGGATCGACCGGAAACAGCTGCTCGACCTTGGCTCGGCCGTAGACATTGACCAGGTTGGCCCGGTCCACCTCCGTCAACGCATTACTCGTCATCGAGAGGGCGGCCATCCGTTGTAGCGGGACGTCGTAACCCCATGGCTCCGGCTTGAAATTGAGGAGCGCAAACTCGATCGGAGGGTGGTCACGAACCTCCCGGATGTATTCATTGACCCCATCGACGAACGCCATCACGATGACTCGCGCGTCCGGGGTATAGCTGTTCCACTCCCGGGTCATATCGCCCCGGTACTTGAATAGCCGGGCAAACTTGTCCCGTTCAACCGATCCCTTGCCGAGCACTTCGGCCAATCGCCCCTCGCCTTGGCGCCGCCACATTTCCATCTGGAAAAGCCGGTCTTGGGCCGCGACGAACCCCTGAGCGAAGAACAGATCATGCACCGTCTTGGCGTAGATGTGAGGCACGCCCCAGCGATCCCGACGGACCTCGACCGCGGAATCGAGCCGAGCCACGTCGATCTGCCCATCGATCTTCGCCAACCGGGTTCGAGCCGAGTCAAGCAGCGACTGGGCCGATGCGGGAGTGACGGCGGTCGCAACCAGCGCGACAATGAAAAAACGGAAGTTCATTGGGTGCCCTTTCGGAGACGATGTACCACCACGTGCTCCACCTCCGACTCGTCACGCCGCCATCCGAGCAAGAAATCCGGCCCAACCTGCAGCACCCACAGACCTGGCGGGAGCGTCACGGTGCCCAACCAGCGACCGTCCGGGGCAAGGATGTCGTTGATCCGCTCATCCTCTGAGTCCAAATAGTATCGTTGCAGCCAGGTGTTTCCGGCGTAGTCGACGATCATTCGGGTGTAAGCCGGTGCGAATTCCGGGATCGGCACCGAACTGGCGTGAAACGCCCGGATCATCCGCTGCCAGGCGGTGTCCCTGGCCCTGGCAATCTCGGTCTTCCGATAGACTTCAATCAGGTCAGCGCCTTTCCGGCGGGGCACCTGCCAACGATAGATCGATCGGATCACTCCATCGCCGGTTAGTTGGATCAGGCGAGGAGCCCCATCGTCGTTGAGCAGGATGGTGGCCGCCTCCGCCGCCGCGAAGGAGCTCGGAGCAAACGGCACACTGAAAAAGGTCGACATCTTCCCGTCCTTCACCCCGACCAACAGAGCCTCGGGCGCCTGGGCCAGCGTCGCCAGATGTTTCCCATCGCTGCCGTATCGGTGGTAAGCGCTGGTCCGCTGCCACTCCCCGTTGGCCGACTGGGCACCCTCCACCCAGGCCTTCACCAACCAGCTTCCATCGGCCAAGACCCCTTGTAGCGAGGGCTGCAGCCCAGTGGGTGGCAGGTCCAGCATCACCGTCGCTCGAAACCCCTGGGCCGAATCGAAAACGTTGACCCGCCGATTCCCCGCATCCTCGGCCACGATGTCGCCGTTCGGCGTCTGCCAGATGTGGACCGACGACTGGCCGAACTCACCCGGGCCGCTGCCCTTCCGGCCGACCGAGCGGACATGGCGGCCGGTGGAGTCGAAGAATCTGAGTTCGCCAGAGCCGGCATTCGCGACGACGATGGTGCCGTCGCCCAAGCGAAGGGCGGTTTCGACATAGCTGAAAAGATACGGCTCCTCGCCGTCGGCCGACCCGATGTCGAGGGATGGCTCCGGCTCAATCCGCCACCCGCTGTCCGAACCCCAGATTGGCCGGCTCGATTCGACGATCCTGATCCCCGCGCTGTCGCGGACTGGTGGTGGAGCACCACGCCGGTCACCCGCGCAACCAACTACGAACCAAGCGAGCGCGACCCACCTCCGGAGCATCACTTGCCCTGCCCCTCGTTCCAGAGTTTTCGTTGCTCCCGAACCAAATAGGCGTGCACCGCCGTCACATCTGCCGGCGTCAGAACATCCGCAAAACTCGCCATCCCCATCGGCGCGAGCCGGCCACCGGTCACGATCGAGTCGAAAATGGCATGGGTAGCCGAGGTCATCCGGAACAGGTCGGGATAGGCCGAGAGCTGCTGCTCACCGCGACCGCCGTGACATCGGGCGCATCGCTGGCCGAACAGCGCCGAACCGCGGGTGGCGGCGGAATCCGAGTACCACGCCGCGGATGGGGGTTCCGGCACGGCGGTCGCCACGTGCGCGGGCGGCAGCGGCGTGGCCCCACCACCAATCTTGAAGGCGAGAATCCGACCATAGTTTTGAAACCGGTTGGCCGCAATCGGCGGCGCAAAGGCCACGTTGAGCGCTCCGCCATAGCCGGCCATCACGGCGATGTATTGGACCCCGTCGATTTCGTAGCTGATCGGCGCCGCGACGATCCCGGTCCCGACTTCAATTTCCTGGAGTTTTTCCCCGGTGTCGGCCCGGTACACGACCAGCTGCCCAGACCCAGTGCCCTGAATCACCAGATTGCCCGCGGTGGTCAGCACCCCGCCGCCCACCATCTCGAAAGCCCCGATCGGCACCCGCCACCGCTCCTTCTGAGCGACCGGATCCCAAGCAAGCAAGAACTCTCGGGTGGCCATCGACGGCTCGGACGCAGCCGCCGCTCGGAATTGCTTCGCCAGCTCCGGTGATACCTGCATCGGGAGCTCTTGACTGGCCTTGAACTCCTTCGGAACCTCGCCGAACATCGCTCCGGCCCCCATGTTCGCATCGCCCGGGAGCCACCGATAGCTGCTCTCACTGAACATGATCATGCCCTGATCCCGCGCCGGGATATAGACGAGCCCGGTTCCCGGATTGAACGCCATCGGCATCCAGTTATGGGCGCCGGCCTGGGTTGGAAAGATCGCCGCCGGGCGCTTCTCATAGTTGGCCTTGCCCGTCAAGATCGGCCGCCCAGCGGAATCAACCCCGCTTGCCCAATTGGTATAGACATATGGCTTGGCCGAGATCAGTTGGCCGGTGATCCGATCGAGGACATAGTAGAACCCGTTCTTCGGGGCCTGCATCAGGACCTTCCGCGCGACCCCGTCAATGGTGAGGTCGGCCAAGATCATGTTCATGGTGGCGGTGTAGTCCCACAATTCCCACGGCACCTGCTGATAGTGCCATTTGAGCTGGCCGTCATCCGGGTTGATCGCAAGGATCGAGACCAAATACAGATTGTCGCCGCCGGATGGGTCCCGATACCACCCCGCATACGGGGTGCTATTCCCGGTCCCGACGTAGAGCAAGTTGAGCTCGGGGTCATAGTTCATTTCCCCCCACACCGTGCCGCCAAGGCCCGAGTTCCAATCCGTCTTAGGCCCCCAAGTCTTGAGCGCCTCGGCCATCGCCGCGTTCTCGGGCGGACCCTTGGCCGGATCGCCCGGGACGGTGAAGAACCGCCACTTCTGCTGCCCCGTCGCTAGGTCGTACGCGGTGATGTAGCCGCGAACCCCAAACTCAGCCCCGCTGTTGCCGACCACGACCACACCTTTGGCGACGATCGGCGGCCCGGTAATGGTGTAGAACCGAGTGTCCCGGTCCATGAAGGTGTCGACCCGCCAGACCACCTTCCCGGTGGCCGCGTCGAGTGCTACGAGCCATCCATCCAGCGAGGCGACGTAGACCTTGCCCCCCCACACCGACAGCCCCCGGCTGACGACGTCACAGCAGGCCCGTCGCCCATAGCTACCGTCAACCTCGGGATCAAACCGCCACTTCTCCTGCCCAGTCTTCGCATCCACCGCAAAGGCGGTTCCCCACGGACCCGAGACGTAGAGGACGCCATCAACTACGATCGGGGTGGCCTCCTGCCCATGCTCGACTCGCCCCCGATGCGACCGAGCTTGATACTCCCAAGCAAACCCAAGCTCTTTGGCATTCGCCGCCGTCACCGCCGTCAAAGGGGAGAACCGATCCGCCTTGAAGGTCCGGCCAAGCCCGATCCACTGCCCCGGCTCCCGGTCGGCATTCCGCCACCGATCAAGGTCAACCCGTCCCGCCTGCGAACCGCCGCACCCAGCCACCCCACCAAGCGTAGCCAAAATCAGCAATCGATGTCTCAAGAAATGCCTCGGGCCCAAGGAAACACTATAAGGATGGTCACCAAGCCTACGCCCCCCAAATCAGCCGGTCAAGCACCGAGCACCGAGCGCCGAGAGTTGCCCGACCAGTCATCAATCACTAGACTCGTGCCATGACTACGCTCGCCACCGGTCTCGGCCTCCTCGCCAAAAAAACCTCCGTTGCTCTGGGTCACTTCCCCACCCCGGTCGAGGAGATGGTCCGGTTTCGCCAGGCCCTCGGCTTGAGCCAACGAATCTTCATCAAACGGGACGACGCAATCTCGTTCGGGTTCGGCGGCAACAAGGTCCGCAAGCTTCGGTATGTGATTCCGGAATTGAAAGGCCAGGGCGTCGATACCATCATCACCTGCGGCGGAGTTCAGTCGAATCACGCCCGGGCCACCGCTGCGGCCGCCGCGGCCCACGGCTTGGCCTGCCATATCGTCGTCAACGGCGCCGAACCGGTTCGCCCAACCGGCAACGCCCTCCTCAACCGGCTCCTGGGCGCCACGTTCGAGTATGTGGCCGGCCGGGAAGGCCGGGTCCCGGGCATGGAAGCGGCCGCGGCCCGATTCCGGTCCGAGGGTCGCCGGCCGGCCGTCCTCCCGCTCGGCGCCTCGACTCCGGTCGGAGCGTTAGGCTTCGCCGATGCGGTCACCGAACTGGTGGCCCAAGATGCGGTGCCCGAGGTGATCGTCCACGCCTGTTCGTCCGGCGGCACCTCCGCCGGCCTGCTGACCGGGGTCGCCATGCATGACCTCGCCACCCGGGTCATCGGGATCAGTGCCGACGACCCGCCGGAGGCGGTCGAGACCCAGGTGCGGTCGATCGCTCGCGGGATGGCGGGGCTCCTCGGCCTTGACCCGGGAGCGCTCGACGCGGCGATCTGGCTCGAAGTCGATGATAGCTTCGTCGGCACCGGATACGGCGAACCGACGGCCGCCTCGACCGAAGCGCAGAGGATAGCCGCTCGGACTGAAGCGGTTTTCGTCGATCACACCTACACCGCCAAGGCGCTCGCCGGATTGATTGCCTACTGTCGCGACGGCCGGATCCCGCCGAACGCCAAGGTCCTGTTCTGGCACACCGGCGGCCAAGTCGCCCTGTTCGCTTAACTCACGGGCGGATCTCGAAGCGAATCGACTGGCGGACCCGTTGTCGGACCGGTTGACCCCGAATCCGGGCTGGAACAAACCGGGAGTGCTCGATGGCCGATCGGGCGCTGGCTTCAAATGCCGGGTGCGACGAAGAGTCGAAACTCACGGAGCCCGGTTCGACCATTCCGAGTGTATCAACCACGAATTGCGCTTGGACGCTTCCGCCAACCCCCGCGGCCTTTAGGACGGGAGGGAAGACCGGGACCGGTTGGGACACCACCTGGGCCGGCTCATCGACCGCTGCCTCGGTAAACAGCCCACCCGTCGTGTCCGGATTCGCCACGCAGCCGCCGCACCGCGGTCCGACCGGCGCCATTACGAA
The DNA here is from genome assembly GCA_043769075.1 of Gemmatimonadota bacterium. Taxonomy (GTDB): domain Bacteria; phylum Gemmatimonadota; class Gemmatimonadetes; order Gemmatimonadales; family GWC2-71-9; genus SHZU01. Next base: position 21,698 of record JAYVJS010000198.1, read on the forward strand.
CCGTCGAGGATCGATCGCCGGGCCTGGGTCGGTCGGCGGAATCCCAATCGGAACTTCGCTCGGTGGCGCCATCACGATCGGGTCAGGAGGCCCAGCCGGGCCATCGGACACCACCGCTGTCGTGGGCGGCGGGTCCGCCTTCGGGGGTGTGGCCGGGTGGTAGATCGGTAGTGCAAACTCTTCCGGGCCAACCGCTGGAACGACAACCCGCCGACTGGCCTCGACGGCCCCGACACCGACCGCGACGTGAAACGCCAGCGACAGAATGACCTGACCGGCAGACCGGTTCCGCGGCGGGGACGACTCGATCAAGTTTCCGAACATGATGGCCTCGCTTTTCAATGGTGAGAGTACGATTCCAATGTCGGTAGGGGAGATGATCGAGCCCTGCCAACTTGATAACGAGACCATGACAACGGGGTGAGGACGCGGGGTCGTTCGAGTGACCATTGGCTGCGCCGTGGCCCGGCCTGGCTGCAAACCAGGCTGGACCCCACTCCCCCTGGTCCCTAGCTTGCCCCGATGGTGATTTCATCGACCGGCGTCCCGCTACCGGCCACGGGTCACACCCGTCAGGCCATAAATCCTAGGATTCACTACTCATGTTCGTTTCAGCGCTACTGCCGGTCCTGCTTGCCGCCGGGCCCAATCCGAACCTCCTGGTGTCGGCCAGTTGGCTGGCGGCCAATACCCAAAACCCCCAGGTCGTGGTGCTCCACATCGCCCGCGACCAAGCCGACTACAACCAGGGCCACATTCCCGGCGCCCGATTCATACAGGCTCCGAAACTCTGGACCACCGCCGGCCCAGGCGTCGAGCTCCCGACCGTCGCGTATCTCGATTCGCTGTTCGAGTCCGTCGGGGTTTCCACCAACTCACGCGTCATCCTGTACGGCGAAGCATGGACGACGCCCCGAGCCTTTCTGGCACTCGACTATCTCGGACTCGGCGACCAAGCCGCCATCCTCGACGGCGGACTGGCCGGCTGGAAAGCCCTGGGCCAACCAGTTTCGACCGAAGCCGTTACCAGTGCTGCGGGCACCATCGAACCGATGCCACGCGCCGACATGGTCGTCGACGCCGCCTGGATCACCCAGCACCTGAACGACCCCAAAGTCGCCCTGGTCGACGGCCGCTCGCCGGAGGAATACGCCGGCTCCGTCGAGGTGGAACGGCTCCCTCGTTACGGCCATATCCCCGGGGCGAAGAACCTGCCATGGACCGAGACCTATGCCGACGGCGCCGGAGCCTTGAACGGGCTTCAGTCGAATCTGGTCGATCCCAAACGGCTCGCGGCCTTGATGACGGCGGCGGGGGTAACCGACTCCAAGCAGGTCGTGACCTATTGTACGGTCGGCCTGCGGGCCAGCCACCTCTACTTCATTGCCAGACTTCTCGGTCACCGCCCCAAGATCTACGACGGCTCGATGCGCGATTGGAGCCCTCGAACCGAACTCCCCCTGGTCGGGCCGCCTCCGAAGGCCGCCACTCCGCCTCCAAGTGAAGGCCTCGGGTATTTCGTCGACCCCGACTGGCTCCACGATCACTTCATGGACAACGGCCTGATTGTTCTCCATGTCGACCGAGACCGCGCCGCCTACGATTCGTCCCATATCGAGGGGGCCCGGTTCGTCGCGCTGAGCAGCTTTGTGACCGAGCGAAACGGAATCGCAACCGAGCTCCCGCCGACCCACACACTTGACTCGTTGCTCGAAAGCCTCGGCGTCGGCAGACAATCCAAGATTCTCCTGTACGGCGAGATTCTGCCGGTGAGCCGGCTCTTCTTTACGCTCGACTATCTCGGACTCGCGGAACGAACCGTGGTTCTGAACGGCGGCTTGGCGGCTTGGAAAGCCGGCGGACATCCGGTCTCGGCACTCGGCACTGGGCACTCGGCACTCGGCGGGGGGTGGCTCGGCTCCGCGGGGCGGCAAGACATCGTGGTGACGGCGGATTGGGTTCGGCAGTCAGCGGGGAACCCAAACGTCGTGGTGGTTGATGCTCGGAAGGCTGAGGAGTATGCCGGGACGGCCGCGGAAGAGGGAGTCGCTCGGGCGGGGCATATTCCCGGGGCTCAAAACCTTGATTGGGCTTCGCTGTTCGAGAACGGTAAGGCCAAAGACAAGGCAACGCTGACCAAGATGCTCGAGGGGATTGGGGTGACGGGCGGAAAAAC
>JAYVJS010000199.1:0-6340 GCA_043769075.1 Gemmatimonadota bacterium
CTCTGACACCCCCGTGCCCGACGCCCGAGAACCCGAACTAGGAACAGACAATGACCCCATCAAGGGTCGAAGCCGCCCCGGCACCGACTTGGGCCGTGCACTTCTTGATCGTTGAACTGATGCTGGAATTGGTCACGGTGATCGTGAAGCCGCTGGCCACCCCCGCAGCCGCGCCGGTGTTGCCACTCGACAGCGAGAAGTTGCTCGCGGTAACCAACTGCGCCAGGGTGCCGTAGGTCGCGTAATCCGAGAAGTACGCTTCTTGGGCGGTCATCGCGTTCCGGACGTCGGTCTTGACCGAGGCCAGCTTGGCCTTGTCTTTGGTGGCCGCGAACTTCGGGATCGCGATGGCCGCCAGAATGCCGATGATCACCACGACGATCAACAACTCGATCAGGGTAAAGCCCTTCCGATTCAACATCTCCAACCTCCGAATCCGGGTTATTGCGCCGGGTGACCTTCTGTCGACCCCTGCCCTGCCTAATGCAACCTTGACGCCACCTCAGTGAGGAATGGTTTAAGTTGACGCTCTGCTTTAATTTACGCCGACCTTCCGAGTTGAACATGCCGGCCGGCTGCAGGGGCGGGCGGGGGGTTTTGCAAGTGCGACTGGAGCCCCGAGAAAAATGAGCCGCCCGACCCTCCTCAAGATCAGCTTAGTGGGCCTGTGCCTGGCCTCGACCGTGACGAACCTCGGGAATCGGTATTCTCAAGACGACATGGCCGTCATCGAGAAGAACACCCTGGTCCATAGCGTCTCCGAACCCTGGCTGTTTTTCACCCAATCCTACTGGCCGAAGCCCTACCCGCCGGCTCTCTACCGCCCGCTCGCCACCACGGGGTTCGCCACGCAGTGGGTCCTCGGCGGCGGAAAGCCGTGGGTTTTTCGGGTCGTCAGCATCACGATGTACGCAGCCGCCGGACTCGCCCTGTTCTATCTCGCGGGGCTTCTGTTGCCCACGGCGGCCGCTTGGCTGGTGGCCGCCTTCTTTATGGTCCACCCCGTACACGTCGAAGCGGTTGCGGTCGCGGTCAACCAATCCGAAATCATTGTCGGCCTGTTGTCCGTCCTGACCGTAGCCCTCTACCTCGGGATCCGGAGGGGCAATCGGTTTGGGGTCGGACCCGCGGCAGCGCTCTTCGGCCTCTATCTCACGGCGACGCTGTTCAAGGAAACCGGCCTGATGCTGATCGGGCTCATCGTGGCTGCCGAACTCACCGTCATCGCGGACCACCGCCCGATCCGAGAACGGATCGCGGCCATCCGTCCGATGCTGCTCGTCATGCTCTTGGGCGCCGCGACGTTCTTTGCGATCCGGACCCTCGCCCTCGAGGGTGATCCGGTCGGCACCTTCACCGCCGAAGCCCTCGACGGGCTCTCGATCGGCGGACGGACCCTGACGATGCTCGCCGTGGTCCCCCACTGGTATCGCCTGCTGCTCTGGCCCGCCCACCTTCAAGGTGACTACTCGCCTCGCGAAATCGAGTCGGCCACCACCTGGGGACCGGACCAGGTGCTCGGCCTCCTGTTGGTCGGCCTGGCCGTCATCGGTGCCATTGCCTGTTGGCGCCGGCGGCCGGTGGTCACCTTCGGTCTCCTCTGGGTCGGGATCGGGATTTTCCCGGTCAGCAACATTCTGGTCCCCACCGGCATCGCGCTGGCCGAGCGGACCTTGTTCTTGCCGAGTATCGGGATGATGCTGGTCGTCGGCGGCCTGGCGGGCCTGGTCATCGAGCGCCTGAAGACCCCGGGGGCCCAAGCGTTGGGGGTGGTCGGCGTGGCCGCGATCCTCCTCATGGGCGCCACCCGAAGCGCCAGCCGGCAACGGGTTTGGAAGGACCAATTTACGTTCTGGTTCCAGACCACCACGGACGCCCCGAACTCGTATCGGGCCCATCACGCGCTGGCCCAGTTGCTGTTCCTGATCGGGCAGAAGCGGTGGGCCGAGTATGAGTACCGGATGGCGATCGCGCTCTATCCAAAGCAGTGGGGCGCCTATTTCGAGCTCGCCAACAAATTCCGGCTCAACGCCAATTGCGAGCCGGCCGTCGAGTACTACCGGAAGACCCTGCAGATCGAGCCCGAGCACGAAGCGGCCCGCACCAGCATGATCGCGTGCTTGTTCTACTTAGCGAAGTACGCCGAGGCCCGGGCCGAATCTCGCGAGGGGATGGCCTACGCCACTCGGCCCGCCACGGTTCGGGTTTTTCAGAAATTGCTTCGGATGTCTGATAGCGCCGCCGCGGCCAAGGCCCCGCCCAAGACGGTCCGGATCATCATCGCGCCAGAGGACACGATGCCGTGAGAGGTCCGCGCGGGGCGCTGTTTCTCATCCTTGGCCTAGCGATAGTCGCGACCGGCCGATCCCTCGGCAACGGCTTCACCTTCGACGACGTCCCGATCATCCTGGAGAACGCCCAGGTCCACGCCTTTTCACCGCCCTGGGTTTATGCCGGCCAGAGTTACTGGCCCCCAGCCGACCTGGGCGACGCCTACCGTCCGTGGACGGTCTGGTGGTTTGCGATCCAGTGGGCGGTGTCCGGCGGGGCGCCGTGGCTGTTCCACTTGGTCAACTTGGTGTTGACGGCGACGGTCGTTGGTGTCGTCTACCTCGTAGCACTCGAGCTGTTGCCGGGGGCCGGCGCCGTGGCCGCCGCCGCGCTCTTTGCCGTCCACCCCGTCCATGTCGAGGCCACGGGGAACGTGGTCGGACAAGCGGAGCTCTGGATGACGCTATTCGCAACGGCGGCGGTGCTGCTCTATCTGCGGGCCCGGCGCCGAGGGCCTCTCGACGGCCGGATGAAATGGGCGTTGGCCGGCTTGACCGTACTCGCCAGTGCATCGAAGGAACAGGGTATCGTCCTGCCCGGCCTGCTCGGCCTAGTCGAGTTGGTGGTGTTCCCAGGCCGCCCGTGGAGGGCCAGGGTTCGCGACGTGGGGCCAACCTTTGGTGGCCTGGCGCTCGCCGCGGTGTTGTTTCTGGTTGGACGATGGACGGTCCTGGGCGATTTGGGGGGCGGGCCGCCGGCGGCAGGCCTCGAGAGCCTGGGCCTCGTGGCCCGGGCCCAAGTCATGGCGCCAATCGTGATCGACTGGACCCGCCTTTTGGTGTGGCCGGTCTCATTATCCGCCCAGTATAGTCCGCCCGCCTCGGGGGGGGCCCCGGACTTTTTCCGAGGCCTGATTGGGACAGCAATCGCGGCCGGGGCCGTCATCGTCGGGTGGCGAAGCCGCCGGCGCGCTCCAATCGTTACCCTCGGCCTCGGTTGGATCGGGCTCGCCCTGCTTCCGGTCAGCAATCTGCCGTTTCCGACTGGCGTCCTCCTCGCCGAACGGACCCTGTTACTTCCGAGCGTTGGTTTGGCTCTGGTGGCTGGCTTCGGATTCACTGCCTTGAAACGACCGGGGGCGATCGGGGCCGGTCTGGCCCTCGTGGTTTGCCTGGGAGCCATGCGGAGTTTTTCTCGACAGGCCGTTTGGCGCGACGGGCCGACCCTTTTTGCCCAGACCATTCTGGATCAGCCGGGCGGGTATCGGGGCTACTTCATCTTTGGCCGGGAGTTGCTCCGGCATCAGCAGCCGGACCGGGCGGCCGAAATGTACCGTTCGGCCGCCCAGCTGTATCAGCGAGACCCCCGGGTGTTCGAAGAGTGGGGGCAGATCCTCAGGACCAAGAACGCTTGCGCCCAAGCGATTCCAATTTTCGAGCGGGGGGTCGTGGCCGCACCGACTGGAACCGTGGCCCGCAGTCGCCTGTTTGAATGCTTGATGCACGAGAAGAGGTTCCAAACCGCAGCCGAGGTGGCCCAGGCGGGCATTGCCCTCGGCTCGACGGAATTCACCTCAAATCTCGCCCGGGCCGAACGAGCGCTCGCTACCGTTGGAACCGGGCAGCCTCTTCCGTAGACGGAGCATCGAGGCAAATCCGGACCGCCGCACCCAGGGCACCAGCGGAGTAGGGTTTCTGAAGAAAATCCCTGCCGGGGGTGAAGTTGAACCGGCCCCGGACCACATCGTCGCTGTAGCCACTGACATAGAGAACCCGAAGATCGGGGCGGCGCGACCGGAGCTGCCCGGCCAGGTCGTGTCCTGACATGCCCCCGGGCATCACCAAATCGGCCACCATGATATCCACCACCGACTCGATCGAGGGCCACAGGGCAACGGCGGCGGGGCCGGAGTCAGCTTCGACAACGGCATACCCGAGATGCTGGAGAACCACTTTGGCAAGCCGTCGCACGGCGGGCTCGTCCTCGACCAGGAGAATTGTTTCGCCACCGCCGGCAACAGCCCGTGGGGCAGTCGGAGCCGTGGCCGGCGCGACTTCTCCTTGGGCGGCTGGCAGGTGGATCCGGAAGGCGGTCCCCGTCCCGACTTCGCTGTCGACCTCGATCCAACCTCCGTGGAGCTCAACGATCCCGAACACCGTCGCCAGCCCAAGTCCGGTCCCCTGCCCGACCCCCTTGGTGGTAAAGAACGGCTCGAAAATATGGGGAAGATCAGCCGGCGGTATCCCGCGGCCGTTGTCTCGAACGGTCAGTCGGGCCCAGCGCGCCGGCGATTGGTCGCCGGGCCCGGCCGGTGGAGGGCGAACGCCAACCAGGGTATCCAACTCCAGGAGCACCCGCCCCCCCACGGGCATCGCGTCCCGCGCATTCAGGACCAAGTTCATGATGACTTGCTCGATCATGCCCGGATCCACTCGCACCATGGGGACGGAGGCGGCAACCCCGATCTCGAGCACCGCGTCTTCACCCAAGAGACGATGGAGGAGTCGGTCCATGCCGGCTACGATGTCGGCAAGGTTGGCGGCCTCGACCGCCACGACCTGCCGGCGGCTGAAGGTGAGCAACTGGCGAGTCAAGCTGGCGGCGCGGCCGGCCGCGCTCTCAATCTCAGCGACGCTACTTCGGGCGTCGAGGGGAAGATCGGAATCGGCCGCAAGGAGCGAGGCGTTCCCGAGGATCGCCGTCAGCAGATTATTGAAGTCATGCGCCACGCCTCCAGCCAACTGACCCACGGCCTCCATCTTTTGAGACTGGCGGAGCCGCTCCTCGAGGTTACGCCGGACGGTGACGTCCGTGGACACCCCCGCAATCCGGTAGACCTGGCCGGTTGAATCGCGAAGCGGAAACGCCCGATCGCGAACCCAGCGGACCTCGCCGTCCGGCCGGATGATCCGAAACTCGACATCGAACTCGCCGGTCGCCTGGCGGGGCAATGCCTCGATGACCCGGGCCCGGTCTTCCGGATCGACGGTCGCGAGCCAGGCCTGAGGATTTTGGTAGATCACCTCGGGCGACAATCCCCACAGTCGCTCGAACGAGGGACTCAGGTACATCATCTCGGTCTTACTGACGTCGGATAGCCAAAACACATCGTCAATCGTTTCGGTGAGCTGGCGAAACCGCTGCTCACTCTCCCTGAGAGCCTCCTCTGTCCGTCGCCGGTCGGTCACGTCACGAGCAATGGCCTGGAACCCGGCCGAGAATCTCGGATCATCGACCAGCCGGACGTGCTGGCCGATCCAGATCTCCTGGCCCGATCGGCTGACCAAAGGCAGTTCGAAATAGGTACTCAGGAGGCCGCGGCTCCGCTGATCGGTGTAGAACGCCCGTACCGCCTCGTGCCAATCAGGGCGGACCACCATCAAGTAGGGCTGGCCGATCAAGTCCTCGGCCTGATAGTCCAAGGTTTTAAGGGCGACCGGGCTCGCGTAGAGAAGCCGTCCGGCGGCGTCGGTCCGGTAGATCATGTCACTGGCCACCTCGACCAGTTGCCGGAACTCCTCCTCGCTTCTTCTGAGTACGTCCTCATTCCGCTGGCGATCGGCCGCAACACCGACATGCACGCTCAGCGTTTCCAGAAAGCGAACTTCCCGATCCTCGAATCGGTGAGGGCTATCGTAATAGATCATGAATCGACCGAGCAACCGGCCCCCGGCGACCAAGGGCAAGAACCCGAGCGCTCGGATCCCCTCGCCGACAATGATATCTCGGAACCGAGCGAGGCTGGGATCGAGCTCGATGTCCGGCACCAGAACCGGCATAGGATTGGGGTCCGAGGCCGACCACGGGGTGAATCCCTCGGCCGCCTTCCGGTACGACTCGGACAACCCCCGCCAAGCCCCAAACCGAATCGTCCCGTCTTGGGCATAGATCAAAATGGCCGTGCGATTGGCGCCCGCCGCCTGCTGCACCCCGGTCAGGGCGATCTGGTAGATCTGGTCGAGAGTCCTGGCCCCGGCGACCGCGCTGCTGACCTGATAAATCGCCTCCTGCTCCTCAAGGCGGAGGTGCAGGGCTCGCTCGATTTGCTTTGACTTGGTGATGTCCGAGA
>JAYVJS010000200.1:0-4151 GCA_043769075.1 Gemmatimonadota bacterium
CATCCGCCATCTCGAACGGCACGGCTGCGTCCTGCTCCGCGAGGGCGGAAGTCATTCGGTCTACGTCAACCGCGCCACTGGCAAGACCTCCACGGTGCCCCGCCACCGCGAGATCCACGATTTTCTCGCCCGCAAGATTTGCCGCGACCTCGAGATCCCGGCGCCCTAAGCGGAGACAACCGCTCCCGCCGCCCCAAATGACTGATGCCGCCTAGGGCGACGAAGGATGGCCGCATGGGCAAAGGGGCAGTGATCCGGAGCCGCGGGAACGTCTTCGCCGGCTTTTCGACCGACAGCCTGATGGGATTCCTATCCGCTCTCGGTCGCGATGTCGAAATCGTCGTGAGGATCCCGCCTCGGTCGCGGCGGCGCGGCCGGATCCGGGTCGTGGCGGTCTAGCTAAGGGCCAACCCACGTCAGCTCGACGTTGCTTGGCATGGCACCGAACCAGAGCCTCCTCCGCGACCTGGCCCGCGACTCCAGAGACGAGACACCCGAATCCGATACAGTCATTGCATCGGATTCCCCGCGCGACGCCGACGACCGCCGCCGGATTCGACCCATGGTGCCGACGAACGGTGCGGCGCAGACAGCCGCCACCGTTCTCTTCCAGTGTTACTCCGTACCACTCAGGCGGCTAACTTCTAAGCCACTTCAGCTCGACGTTGCTTCGCATGCCACCAAACCAGAGCCTCCTCCGCGACCTGTCGCGCAACTTCCTCCCCGCGGTCCGGACGCGGGGCGAGCAATACCAGCAACAAGGCCGCGTCACCGCCCTCGCCCCGGCCGACGGTGGGCTCGAAGGCACGGTTCGGGGCACCGAGCTCTATCGGATCTTCCTCGGTTCTGATTCCGACGGAGTGTTCGACTTCTCGTGTACTTGCCCCTACGGCGATGGCTGTAAGCATGTCTGGGCCGCCCTCCGGGAGGCGGAACGCAACGGGCTCCTCCCCGTCATCAACGCCGCGATGCTGTCGGCGATGGACCAGCGACCCGCCGAGCCCCCGCCAACCCGCCGAGTCCCGAACCCGCCGGCGGTTGCCCCCTGGAAGTACTGGCTCGACAGCCTGGCCGTCCGGGCGGCGGCCCGCCAGAGTTTGGTCCGCCAAACAGCCGCGCCGAACGCCACCGAGCAACGACTGATCTACCAGGTGGGGCCGCCAGGGCTCACCCTCAAGGTACTTTCCCAAGCCCGAAAGAAGACCGGAGACTGGGCCGCCCCCCGGATCTGCGGAGTCGGCGGGCCGGCGTGGGCCGCCCTCGCCGGTCCAGCCGACGTCGAGATCGGCCAACTGCTACTCGGGGCCTCATTCGGCGGACCCGCCACTCACTACGCCCCGCCCGCCCAGTTCGCGCTGGCGCCCGCCGCCGCGCCGGTCACCCTCGAACGGATTGCCCAAACCGGGCGCGGCCTGGTTCACCAGACCGCCAACGGCATCGACCAGGAGCTCCACTGGGACGACGGGGCCGAATGGACGTTAGGCCTAACGATCGTCCCGGACCCAGAGTCCGGCGGGTACCGGCTCGAAGGCGCCATGACCCGCGGGTCCGAGCGGATCATCCTGTCGCCCGCGGTGATGGTGACCGACAGCATCTTCATCGCCGGCGGACGGGCGGCTCGGTGGACCGGCGGCCTGGCCACCGATCTGGCCGGCTCACTAGCCGCCGGCATCGAGGTCGCCGCCCCCAAGGACCAAGTCGGCGACCTGATCGCCGCGTTGTACCAGATTCCCAATCTGCCACCGTTGACCTGGCCCGACGAGATCGGCGTGGAAGTGGTCCACGGCGCCCCCACGCCCCATCTCCGGCTGGCCGCCAGCCGCCGGAATGCGTGGCGGCCCGACGGGATGACGGCCGAGGTGGCGTTCGAGTACGGCGGCCAGACGGTATCGCACCAGGCCGAGTCACGCGGGGCCCCGATTCGGACCGGCAACCGGATCATCCGGCGTGACTCGGTCGCCGAAGCGGCCGCGATCGATCGGCTCCTCCGGTCGGGCGGCCGGTGGGAGTACGACTTCCAGCTCGCCAAACAACGGTTGACCTTCGCGCCTCCGGCCGTCCCTACCCTGGTACCCGCCCTCCTCGCCGACGGGTGGGTCGTCGAGGTGGCCGGCGAGCGCTATCGGACACCCGGCGCCAGCCAGGCGAGCGTCAGCTCCGGGATCGACTGGTTCGAGTTGGAGGGCTACGTCGACTACGGAGACACCCGGGTCGCGCTCCCCGAGTTGCTCGCCGCCGTCCGGCGGGGCGACGGGTTCGTGTCGTTAGGTACCGGCGGGCGCGGGGTGATCCCCCTCCAGTGGCTCGAGCGGCTGGGCCCGCTGATCGAGATTGGCGCCGGGCCGCAGGGTCGGATTCGGTTCGCGAGGGCTCAAGTCGCCATCCTGGACGCCCTCCTCGCCGCGATGCCGGAGGTCGATGTCGACCGACGGTTCCAGCGGGCCCGGCAGCAGCTCGCCTCCTTCGCCGGGGTCAAGCCGATGGCGCCGCCCCGGACCTTTCGGGGCACGCTCCGGGCCTACCAACAGGAAGGGTTGGGGTGGCTTGAGTTCCTCCGGCAGTTTGAGTTCGGTGGCTGCCTCGCCGACGACATGGGACTCGGCAAAACGGTCCAAGTCTTGGCGCTGCTGGAGCGCCGCCGTCAGGCCGGGGCCCCGCCGTCGCTGGCCGTGGTCCCCCGCTCATTGGTGTTCAACTGGCAGCATGAAGCAGCCCACTTCACGCCCAAGCTCAAAGTGCTCGACCACAGCGGCGGCGGACGACGAAAAGCGCTCGATCACTTCGGCGACCACCACCTGATCCTCACCACCTACGGCACCCTCCGACGCCGAGTTGTTCAAGGACCTCCGGTTCGACTATGTCATCCTCGACGAAGCCCAAGCCATCAAGAATCCGGCGAGCGCCTCGGCCAAGGCCGCCCGGCTGCTCCAAGCGAGCCATCGACTGGCCCTCACCGGGACCCCGATCGAAAACCACCTCGGTGAACTGTGGAGTCTGTTCGAGTTCCTGAACCCCGGCATGCTAGGCAACGCCTCGGCGTTCAAACGCCTGATCGCTCCCGACGACGGAGCGTTAGGCCGACGGACGGCGCTGGCGCGAGCGGTCCGGCCCTTCTTGCTCCGGCGGACCAAGGAGCAGGTGGCCCAAGACCTCCCGGCCCGGCAGGAACAGACCCTGTTCGTCACCCTGGAGCCGAGCGAACGAAAACGATACGACGAGATCCGCGATCACTACCGCGCGACCCTGCTGGCGCGGATCGCCACCCAAGGGATGGCGCGCTCGAAGATCCATATTCTCGAGGCGCTCCTTCGGCTCCGCCAGGCCGCCTGTCATCCCGGTCTGCTCGATCGCGACCGGGTCGGCGAAGGGAGCAGCAAGGTTGATCTCCTGCTCGAACAGCTCCACGAGGTCATCGCCGGCGGCCACAAGGCCTTGGTGTTCTCCCAGTTCACCTCGCTGCTCGGCATCGTCCGGGGCTTTCTCGACCGGAATGGCGTGGTCTATGAGTATCTCGATGGAAAGACCACCAAGCGCCAGGCCAGCGTCGAGCGGTTCCAGACCGACCCCGCCTGCCCCCTCTTTCTGATTAGCCTTAAAGCCGGCGGCGTTGGGCTCAATCTCACGGCCGCCGACTACGTGTTCCTGCTCGACCCCTGGTGGAATCCGGCGGTTGAAGCGCAAGCCATCGACCGGAGCCATCGGATCGGCCAAACCCGCCGAGTCCTCGCGACGAGACTGATTGCCCGGGACACGGTCGAGGAACGGGTCCTCGAATTGCAGCAGAGCAAGCGAGCCCTGGCGGACGCCATCATCGGGCAGGAAAACAGCTTGATCGGACGGGTCGGGCGGGAGGAACTCGAAGCGCTCTTGAGCTAAGCCCCGAGCCTCGGCACGAGTAACCCAGACTGACAACGCGCCCCCAATCCGATACAATCATTGTATCGGATTAGGGTCTTCGGGAACCGGTGATTCCCTCACACCGATGATCAGGGTTCGCCCCACTGACCGACCGCAACCTTGCCCCCCGATGCCGAAGCGGTACATTGGAAACCACATCTTTGCGATCGACCCGGTTCGGACTCCTCACGACCTCGGAGGGAGTATGAAACTCGCGGTGCTGTTTGGTCTGTCCCTCGTCCCGTTCTCGCTGG
>JAYVJS010000201.1:0-2623 GCA_043769075.1 Gemmatimonadota bacterium
TCGTTCTTCTACAAGCGGGTGAAGGGTTCCACCGTTGGGACCACCGTCGTCGGCCCATACACCCTTCCGCTGGCCTCCAACCCGATCTGCGAAGGCGGAACGGACTTGGCCTCGTTGGTCAACGGCAAGCCGGACCCGAAAGCGGGAGTGGGCGACGGGTCCAGCGTTCCCTGCGGCACCGCGCCACGGCTGTATGCCGGTCGGCCCACGCCGTCATGGAATGGATCGTTCAGTACCACGATTCGGATCGGGCAGCGGCTCCGCCTGCTCGGGTTAGTCGACTACGTTGGTGGCCACCACGCCATCGTCGGGGATGTCGGGGCCCAGCATACCTTCTTCCGCAACTCGAAGGCCTCGCTCGACGGGAACCCGATCGTTGAAGCCTACCGGCTCGATCCGAACGGCCCGGGAGCGACCGGTCTGTTTGATGGCGGGTTTGCCCGGCTCCGGACCGTCTCGGCGACCTACGATCTGCCCACCAACGTTGCCGGCTGGCTCGGGGCGTCGCGCGGGTCGGTCACCTTTTCGGCCGAGAACATGGCGTTCCTGTGGCGGGCGCAGAAGGACTCCTTCGGCGCCGAGTGGATCGATCCAGAGCTGCTGCCGAACCGGGCCACCGACGTCAACGGCAACTTCGGATACACCCAGGAGTCGTGGCCCCAGTTGGCTCGAATCCGAACCACCTTCCGGTTCACTTTCTAACCGGCAACCACGGAGACCCTTCGATATGACTACCATGGTTGTTCGCCATTTGGGCCGAATCATGATGCCCGCGGCGCTCGCCGCCGCCCTTGGCGCCTGCAGCAATCTGCTCGACGTCGAGTTCCCTGGTCGGATTCCCTCCGAGCAGATCGATTCGCCGAGTCTCGCCCCGGTTCTGACCAAGAGTGTTATCGGTGACTTCGAGTGCGCCTATAGCAACTATATGTCGGGCTCGGCGGTGCACTCCGACGAATACGAGACGGCCAATTCGAACGTTCCGCTGGCCAACTGGGGCGAACGAACGATATCAGCCGACGAGGACGACTACGTCGTCGGCGCCTGCGAGGGCAATTTCGGGATGCAGCGAACCCTCCACACCGCTCGATTCCAGTCTGAAGACATTTTCAACCGGCTGAACAAATGGACTGACGCCGAGGTCGTCGGGCGGACCGGTCTGATGGCCACGGTCCGGGCCTACGGTGGCTATAGCTACCTCCTGATGGGCGAGGGGTTCTGTGAGGTGGCATTTGACGGGGGGGCGCGCCAGGCCAAGACGGTCGCCCTGACCATCGCCGAGACCAAACTCGGCGAGGCGATCCAGCTGGCCACCACCGCCGCGAACACCGACATCTTGAATTTGGCCCGAGTTGGCATGGCTCGGGTCAAACTCGATCTCAAGAAATACGCCGAAGCTGCCGCGGCGGCCCAGCTTGTCCCCGCCGGATACACCAAGAACGTCGACCGGGGCGCCGAGAGCAACCGGCGCTGGAACAAGCTTTGGCGGCTCGCCGAGCAAATCGGGGCCTACACCGTGGCAACCGCCTATCGGGATATGAACGACCCTCGCGTCCTGGTGGTTGACGCCGGCCGTGGGGCCTTCAACTCTGAAGTCCGGTTGTGGCGCACCTCGAAGTACAACGGACTCAATTCCCCGATGCGGTTGGCGAGCTACATCGAAGCCCAGTTGATCCTGGCCGAGTCGCTCGCAGAGCAAGGGCAGGTGGGCAATGCGATGGCGATCATCAATGCCCGGCGGACCGCGGCCGCGGTCGGTCTGCCGCCGCTGGTAGCCGCCACGAAGGACGAGGCGGTGGCTCACATCATTGCCGAGCGGCGGAAGGAACTGTCGTTCGAGGGTGGCCACCGCCTCAATGATCTCCTCCGCAAGAATATCCCGTGGAAGGTTGGGGCCAACCCGTTCACCAACCGAAGCTATGGAACCACGACGTGCTGGCCCCACCCGACGAAGGAAATCAACGGCGCGTGAGATCGGCGGGGGCTGGTCGAAAGAAGGCTAGATTGTGGGGCCGGAGTTCCTTCCGGCCTCTTTTCATTGGGTACTCTTGAGGAATCATGAGAGAGACTGCGTTGCGGATCGGCCTCGGCCTGATGGTAGTAGTGAGTGTTCAACCCCTGGTCGCGCAGGCACCTGCCGACACGGGGTGGGACGTCACCAAGCCCCGGGGCCGGACCCGAGAGATCGATTTCACTGTCGACGAGGGCACCTGGACCTCCGTCGACGCATCGAATGACGGGAAATGGATCGTCTTTGACCTGCTGAGCCAGATCTATCGAGTCCCGGCCGCCGGCGGGCCAGCCGAGTGCCTGACCCAGAGCGCGGGAATTGCGGTCAACTTCCATCCCCGCTTCTCGCCCGACGGCAAGACGATCGCTTTTATCTCCGACCGCAAGGGTCAGAACAATCTCTGGATCATGGACGCGGACGGGAGTAATCCGCGCTCCGTGGCGCTTGACCCCGCCGGGCTGATGCGGTCTCCCGCCTGGACGGCGGACGGCCAATACATCATGGTCCTCAAGGCGACTGGATTCGGTGGGCGGTCGATTGTGATGTACCACCGGAACGGAGGTCAGGGTGTCGAGCTGGTCAAAGGCGTGACCGGCAGGTCAGGGTCACGACCCA
>JAYVJS010000202.1:0-11981 GCA_043769075.1 Gemmatimonadota bacterium
CCGGAGCGGGGCGTCACCCTGGGCGACTTCGGAGTGGTGGCTCGACTGACCGAGGGCACGGTGCTTGATCTCGACCCCGGCGTGCATCTCTCGCCGTACCAATACGACCGTTCGGTGCCGTTGATCTTCATGGGCGACGGCATTGCACCCGGCCGATCCGACGCACCGGCCCGAACGGTTGACGTCGCTCCTACCCTCGCATCCCTGGCCGGAGTCCGGGCCCCCGTCGGTCTCGACGGCCGAGTCTTGCAAGTCCGCCGCTAAGGCCGGTCTGACTTATATTCGAGGATCCCTATTCGACCGGTCCTAATGACCAAACGATCCCGCCGCCGTTTCCTCCGCGACTCGGCGACCATGGCCTTCGGCGCCACCATCGTGCCCCGCCGGATTCTCGGCCGGGGCTTTCAAGCTCCGAGCGACACCCTCAACATCGCCATCTGCGGACCCGGTGGCATGGGGATGAGCAACACCGAACAGCTCCTGAGCCAGAATATCGTGGCACTCTGCGATGTCGACTTCGGCTACGTCGAGCGCTCGCTCCAGGGCCGGGTCAAGCCCTCCAACGGCAAGCCGGGTCCAAACGCCGAGAAGCTCGCCGGGGCGATGATGAAGGCCACTCGGTTCGCCGATTTCAGAGAAATGCTGGCCAAGCAAAAGGACGTCGAAGCCGTCGTGATCGCGACCCCGGACCATCTCCATGCTGTCATTGCCAAGGCCGCTATGGAGGCCGGAAAACACGTCTACGTCCAAAAGCCGTTGACCTACTCGGTCCATGAGGCCCGGGTGCTGGCCGACACCGCCCGGCGCACCAAAGTCGTTACCCAAATGGGCAATCAGGGCCACTCAAGCGACGACGCCCGCTCGATCAACGAATGGATTCAGGCCGGCGTCATTGGCCCGGTCCGAGAAGTTCATGTCTGGACCAACCGGCCAATCTGGCCCCAGGGCATTCCAAGGCCGGCCGCCCCGCCGGCCGACTTTCCGAGTCTGGCCAAGTTGGATTGGTGGGGCCAATGGGCCATGAACTCAATCGTCGGCGGGGCGATGGCCGGCGACTACCCCAAGCCCGAGGGGCTCAACTGGGACCTATATCTTGGCCCAGTCCCGACCAATGTGCCCTATCACCCGGTCTATCATCCGTTTCGGTGGCGGGGTTGGCTCGACTTCGGGGCAAGCGCCCTGGGAGACATGGGCGCCCACCTGGTCGACCATCCGTTTTGGGCTCTGGACCTCGGGATGCCGACGAGCATCGAGGCAACGTCAACGCCGTGGGGCGGAACCGACGATCAGCCGGTCTCTTATCCACAAGCAATGGTTGCCCACTTTCAGTTCGCAGCCCGCAAATCCATGCCTGCTGTGCGGATGAGCTGGTTCGACGGCGGCCTGATGCCGCCCAGGCCGGCCCAGCTTCCCGACTCAGTCGTACTCGACCGAGAGGGCGGCGTGGTCTTCATCGGAGACAAGGGGATCCTGCTCCACGGGACCTACGGCAGCAAACCCAAGATCTATCCGGAAACCCTCATGGAAGCGGCGGCCGCGGTTCCCAAGACGATGACCCGGATCGTCACCAGCCACGAAATGAACTGGGCCAACGCCTGCAAGGGCCAAGGGCAACCCAACTGCCCGATCGAGTACGCCGCCCGGCTCACCGAGGTCATGTTGCTCGGCAACGTCGCGCTCCGAGCCGGCCAAGGGGTCAAGATCCTTTACGACGGCGCCGCCGGCCGGATCACCAATAACGAGAAAGCCAACCAATACCTGACCCGGGAGTATCGCGCCGGGTGGAGCGTCTGATGTTACGCCTTTGCCAAGTCCTCTCGCTGATCGCCATGCAGGCCAACGCCCAAGCACCCAATACCCTGACCGATGCCGAGCGGTCGGCCGGTTGGAAGCTCCTGTTCGACGGCAAGACGACCGCCGGGTGGCATGGTTACGGTGCCAAGGACTTTCCCGGTGGATGGCAGGTCGTGGAGGGCGCCTTGACCCGCGTCGGCCTGGCCGGCGACATCGTCACGGCGGAGAAATTTCGTGACTTCGAACTCGCGATTGACTGGAAGGTCGCCCCGGGCGGCAATAGCGGGATCTTCTACCGTGGGGTCGAGGCGGCTGATCCGAAGCTCAACCCGATCTATCACACCGCGCCCGAAATGCAGGTCCTCGACGACGCTGCCCATCCGGACGGGAAATCGCCACTGACTTCGGCCGGGGCAAGCTACGGGCTCTACCCCGCCCCCCCCGGCATCGTCAAACCGGCCGACCAATGGAACAGCGCCCGGGTCTTGGTCAAGGGGAACCATGTCGAGCATTGGCTCAACGGAACCAAGATCGTCGAGTATGAGTTAGGCAGCGCCGATTGGACCGCCAAGGTCAAGGCGTCCAAGTTCAATGAATGGCCTGGCTACGGGAAAGCGGCCGAGGGGGTCATTGGCCTCCAGGACCACGGCGACCGGGTGGCGTACCGAAACATCAAGGTCCGCCCGATTCGCTGATCAACTGACGCCCCCCGCTCCTGGCGCCGGCGGCCTTCGATCACGCCGGCGGCCGCTCCAGCTATAACGACCTCCAGTCACCGTATCGTATCGCTACAGGCCGGGGCAAGGCCTTCTGCATGCCTCCTTCAGAAAATCTTCAGTGTCGTTTCGTAGCTTGTTGACGTTCGCCTTCCGGGCCCTGGCCCAGTGCCCTGAGGCAGGTCCCGGATCTGTTTTTCGAATGCGGGTGGGGGCGGCGCCATTGTCCAAGCCGAAAGGAAGCAGCAATGAGGGTTCAACGTCGAAGTCAGGCGGGTCTTGTGTGTTTACCCGCGTGGCTGCTCGGCCTCGCGGCGTGCGGTACCAACGAGGCGGCCGTGGTCGAGCCCAGCGCGATAGCGACGGTGGCCGTCACCGCGGCCTCGGTCATCCCACCCCAGATCATCGACCTGGGCACTCTGCCTGGCGGGACCTCGTCTGCAGCCCGAGCCATCAACAACTTGGGCCAGATCGTCGGCACATCCAACGACCCAACCCTGACCGGCAACAAGCAGGTGATCTGGGCTGGGGGAACGGTCACGCCGATATCGGCCGGCACCACGAACGCCCTGCCGGCGCTCCATCAAGCCATCAACGATGCCCGCGAAATCGTCTCTTGGTTTAACAACGGTCCCGCCGCGCCGATGGGGGTCCTGAGCAACGGAATCTATTGGAATTCCACCGGCGCTTCCTTCGTGCTTCCCTCCCTACCGGGAGGAGAGAACCGGGTCTTCGCCTACGACATCAACCAAACGGGGCTGATCGTCGGCGAAAGCCGAGACGCCGGCGGGATCGACCGGCACGCCATCGCCTGGAATCGGACGGCCTTCTCTCGCGATCTCGGTCTGATGGGAGCCGGCAATCTTCTGATGGGCAACGAGACCAGCGCCCGGGGAACCAACGACTTAGGAGATGTCGTCGGCCGCGCTCTGATCGGTACCACCTTCAAGGGTTTCCTGTGGCGGAACGGTGTCTACACCGACCTGGGTCCGGGCGAAGCGGTGGATATCAACAACAGCGGATTGGTCGTCGGCAATTCCAACCCGGAAGTCTACCTCCCATGGGTCTGGCAGAATGGAGTGCGGACGGATCTTCCCCCGATCGCCGGTCGACCCGGGAACTACCTAGTGTCCGGCCTGAACAACACTGGCGACGTGGTGGGGTGGGGGCCGGGAGTGGTACCCAGCAGCTTCGGGGCCTACGTCGCGGTCATCTGGCGCGCCGGTCAGGCGATCGAACTCGGCAACTTCCCCGGTGGAACCCTCAGTCGGGCTTTGGGCATCAATGATCTGGGGCAGGTGGTCGGCGAAGGAAACCTGGTCGCTGGCGGGCCGATGCACGCCCTCCTCTGGTCGACCAATACCGCCCCAGCTGTGGCTCTGGCCGCCACCAGCTCACTATCGATCAAGAAGGGTGGGAAGGTGACCGTCCTGGGGGCCTTCACCGACCCGGACGCCGGGCCCTGGACGTACACCTTCAATTGGGGCAACGGCACCACCAGTGGCACGGCACTCACCAGTCCAGGCGCCATCCCCGCCACCCGCACCTACACGAAGAGGGGTCTGTACCAGGTGTCCTTCACCGTGACCGACGCCAAACTGGCCCGCAGCACCAGCGGAACGTTGACGGTCCAGGTACGATAACCGGCGTCTGGCCCGGCCGCGTTGCGGGTGTGTCGGAGGCTCCGACGCCTCGCTACCGGTCGGCCCAGGCCTCGGCCGCAATCTCCCCGATCGCCTGTCCGACGATGCCCTGGACATCAGCGCCCTTCACCACGTGGGTGTTGTTGATGTAGATCGCAAACGCCAGCCGGCGGCCGTCCTTGGTATCGATGTAGCCTGCCAGGCCCTTGCCGTTGACCATCGTGCCAGGCCCCACTCGATCGGACTCACCGAACGTCCCGGTCTTCGCGTGAACGTGGCCCGCCGCGGGCGACGCGACCTGAATGGCCGCCAAGGTCCCGTCTCGCCCGAGCACCGGCAGGGCTTTGAAGAACGATTGGAACTCAGACTGCGTGGCCATGTAACGTAGTAGCGAGACCATGAAGTCCGGTGCGAAATGCGCCTCCGCCCCCGCCCCGTCGCCTTGTGATTGCCCGGTCAGATCGAGACCCGCCTTGGTCTCCCAGTCCCGAACCTTTCGAAACCCCGCGTCGACCGTTCCTTCTTTCGCCAGCAACCCGCCTAACACGTAGGGCATCATCGAGGCGTGAAGGTTTTGGCTCACCTTCAAGAGCACCTTCACGACTTCGGTCATTGGCGCCGAGACGTGCTCGGCCACCTGATGGTCGGCGACGTAGTGGCTCGCCAACTGCCCATGATCGACGACTTGCTCCGCCAGCCTGGGCCGAGCGACAATCCCCGCCTCCTGAAGCAGGTCCGCCAAGGTGAACTCGGCGAACCGGGTCGGCGCGGGCACCCGGTACCCCACCATCGACTTGCCCCCGGCCGGGACGACCCCTTTGAGGACCACCACCCGGCTCCCGTCGCTCGCGCTGGTGTCGCTTACCACGTCAACCGAAGCCTCAACTCCCTTGGGGCCGGTCACCACCTGATTGACGAAGCGGGCGTAGGATGAGGTGACGGTCGGCCGAAACGCCGTGGGCGCGCCGTCCCGGTCTCCCGCCATCACGACCACGTCGATCAAGTTGTCATTGAGCACTATCGGCGAGATCACGACATTGGTGCCGCCCTCCCGGTCACCCTCTGGGAAGAGCGACCCGTCGACGATCACCCGGCCGGCAACCCGGCGGATCCCGGTGGCCTTCACCTGCGCGACCAAACCCCGAAACGGCACCAGCGGATCGCCGTCGACGAGATCCTCCGGCATGTTGCCGTAGGAATGATCCTCGTTTGTAAACGCCAAGCTTCCGTCGGGCCGGAGCCGGCCGGAGAGATTGGGATCGCCGCTGGCCACCAGCACCAAGTCGCCCTCGAGGACTCCATTCACGATCGGGCCGGTCCGATACATCCGAGTATGGAACCGATAGTCGGCACCGAGTAGCTGCAGCGCCGAGGCCGCCGTGGGCACTTTGGTGGTCGACCCGGGGACGAAGAACTTGTCGGCGTTGTAGCGAAACACCGGTTTCCCGGTCGCGACATCGACAAAGGCCATCCCGAAATACGATCGGCTGAACTCGGGACGGGCCATGATGGCCCCGATCCGGCGGGCCAGCGACTGGGCGGTGGACAGTGACGGAATCAGCAATGCGGCGATGAGGACCAGGCGGACACGATGGAGCGAGGAATTCAAGATGGGGTCTCCGAGAGGGTGGCGCGCCAAGAATAGGGTGGCGGATGGCGGAACGGAAGAATCCGAGGCAACTTACCGGTGGCTCAACTCATTCTTCTGGCGAGGTCCTGTGTCATCTCTGAATCGCTTGGCCGCGACCGGCCTGGTGTTGCTCTTCGGCTGCACCCCCGCGCCGAAACCGCCAGCCACCGCCAACCCCGATCCCGCGGCGGCCATCAAGGCCCGAGGCGACTCGCTCGAGCTCTCTGGTCAATGGACCGCCCCCCCCGGCGACCGCCTGGCCCACTCGATTGCCGGATTCGCCAAGACCCTCTGCTCGGCAGTCTTCATCACCGGTCTCGACCCGGCTGATGCGGCGGAATCCGTCGGCTACTTCACCGGTCCTTACGAAGACCGCAAGCAGGTCAAAGACACGGTCATCGATCGAAAGACCAGCACCGTCCGTTTGACCACCATTTCCGGCATCACCCGGGTAGCGCGGAAGTACGGGAGCCAGGGCTGCGTCGCGCTCCCGATCGGCCAGGACTCGGTGTCGTACACGCCATCGATCGTCACCTCCAAGCTCCCTCCGGCCGCCACCACCCCCTGGCCGATGGGCGATGTGGTCGCCAAAACGCCGTGGCCGGCGGCCATCGACTCGAGCCGGTTTGCCGCCGCGTTGGATACGCTGTTCGGCGCCGCCGAGGCAATGACGTTAGGCGTCGTCGTGACCTACCAGGGACGGATCATTGGGGAGCGGTATGCACCGGGCATCGGGATTCATACCCCGCTCGAGAGCTGGTCGATGGGCAAGAGTCTGACCGGTACGCTGATGGCCACCCTGATCAAGGACGGGACCTACCAACTCACCCAACCGGCCCCGATCCCAGAATGGCAGACCGCTGGGGATCCTCGCCAAGAGATCCGAATCACCGACCTGATGCGGATGTCGAGTGGGCTCCGGATCCGGAGTCCGAACGACCCCGGCTTCGTCGATTCGGCCGGGTACCCCGATCACCTCTACCTCTACACCGGCACGGTCAACAGCTTCCAATACGCCGCCGCCCGCCCCCAACAATGGAAACCCAACACGGTGGGCCGGTACCGCAATAGCGACCCCGTCCTCACCAACTATCTGATTCGGCTGGCGGTCGAGAAACGAGGAGAGAATTACCACGCGTTCCCGCGCCGGGCCCTGTTCGACAAGATCGGCATTCGCGACGCGGTGATGGAGACGGACCCCTACGGCAATTTCCTGACCCAGGGATACGAGTTCCTGTCAGCCCGGGATTGGGCGAGGCTCGGCAACCTCTACTTGCAAGACGGCGTCTGGAACGGCGAGCGATTACTGCCCGAAGGCTACGTTGACTATGTCCGGACCCCGGCGCCGGCCTGGGTCGCCGACCACAATCCGGTGTACGGCGGCGGATTCTTCTGGGTCAACGCCGACGGATCCTATGCGATGCTTGGCGCCGGTGGCCAAAGCACCACGATCGTCCCCTCGCGCCAGTTGGTCGTCGTCCGGCTCGGCAAGTTTCAAGGGGCCCAAGAGGGCGACCGGGCCCTCGAGCGGGGGCTCGCCCTGCTAAAGGAGGCTATTCCTTCGCCTTGAGTTCATGATCGTGCTCGCGCAGGAAAGCCCCGATCTCATCGGCCATGCCGATGAGCTTGGCCCACTGCTCCTTGTAGAGCGTGACCGGGAACCGGCCTAAGCCGTACAAAGAGAGACCGCCTTTTTCGCTGACCTTGAGATACACGGCCCGCTTGGACTTGTCCTTGAGCGAGGCATTCTCGGCCCGGAGTCGCTCGAGCTCGGCCTTGAGATCTTCATCCGACATGTCGGGATTTCCTGGTGCGGGAGATTGGAGGCGAAACGCCTCCCAAGATAATCCCGTGGCTTCCTACTGTTGGAGTTGAGCGGCGATCCGGCGGACCCGATCGGCAAGATGGCCCGCCCCCAACTGGGCGGCAACGGCGTCGAATTCGGGCCGGGCCCCAGTCCACCGGAGCTCGTCAACCGACCGGCATACCGGCGCATCCTCTCGAAGCGTTGCCAGCGTCCGGAACAACATCGCGTGGTCTCGGTCCGCCTCGAGCGCGGCCGAGAGCCGGGCCGCCCCGCGCACGACGACGTCCCACCTCGAGACGTCGGCGGGAATGTCCTCCAAGTGACCATACCGCGCCAACACCGCCCCCGCGGACTTCGATCCCCAACCGCGAATGCCTGGAAATCCATCCGCGGTGTCCCCCACCAAGGCGAGGTAGTCGGGAATTGAGCCCGGCATGACGCCGAACTTCGCGATGACGCCGGCTTCGTTCCGGAGCTCCCGGTTCCTCCGGTCAAACTGGACCACACGGTCACCCACGACGCATTGGCCGAGGTCCTTGTCGGGGGTGCAGATCAGGACCTGCTCGATTCGGGGGTCTGACGCGGCAATCCGGGCGGCCGCCGCAAGGCCGTCGTCGGCCTCGAACTCCTTCATCGCCCAGACCGTAACACCCATCGCCCGGAGGGCATCCTCGAGCGGATGAAACTGGCGGTGGAGGTTCGGCTCAATTCCCTCGCCGGTCTTGTAACCCGGCCACAGGCCATTCCGAAAGGACTCGACGACATGATCGGTGGCCACCGCGACATGAGTGGCCCCGTCCTGGAGCATCCCGAGCAGCGACCCGAGGACGCCGACGATGGCGCCCACCTCCTGTCCCTCTCGATCAGCCGCCGGCGGGACGGCAAAGAAATGACGGTAGAGCTCGTAGGTCCCGTCGACCAGATGAATCCGGATCGTCCGAAGATACTCAACACGCCGTCGTGGCCGCCTTCGGCGGACTGGACGCCCGTTCGGTCCGGGCTCCCCGGGCCGGGTAGCGCTCATTGGCGGCATGCGCAGCGGCTTGGAGCACGCGGATCGTTGCGACCGCTACTGGCGGCAGCCCTGGACCAGTCAGCGCGGCGGGGTCGACCGCCCGGACATCGCGGCCGGTCACTCGCTCGACGATCTCCAAAGCCGCCAGCAGCGTGCCTAACGGCGAAGGATGGAACCCATCCGGGCCGTACAACGCCAAGGCCGGGTCCGCCTCCCAGGCCGCCCGCCAGGCCTCCCCGGCCGGGAGAAACACCCCGTCGACCGCCCGAGACGCCTCTTGAAAGGAGATCCTGACGTCGTCAAACAACGCTTGCCCCGCCGCCCCGGGCCAGGTCATCAGCAGCGCCGGCGTCGCGCCGACCGCCCGGATTTCCGTCGCGAACAGCTGGGTCCACAGCACCAACGAGTCGCGGCAAATTCCGGCTGGTGTCGGTCCCTGTTGCAGCACCACGTACGCCCACCCGCCCCGCCGAATCTTGGGGACGGCATCGGTGGCGCCGTTGATGTGGTCGATCAGGGCGAGATTGGGGCCGGTCGAACTGGCCGCCCGAATCGTGTCACCGGCGGCTTTGGCGACCGCCGCGACCATCCCGGGCAAATCGTTGGTGTAAGTGAGGCTGTTCCCGACGAACAGGACGTGATACCCGCCTGCCTCGATGGGCTCGGGGAGGCCGCCGGGGGTGTGGCAACCAGCCGACCAGAGAATGGCCGCCGCAACGGCCAAGGACAATTCGCGTAGTGGCATTCCTTCATTACGGCAATCCGGGGGTCAAAGTCTCACTTCGGCGAGGCACCCCGTTCGAGAGTAAGCTTCGACGCCCGATGGAGTCCAGCCCCGAACGCGAGACCCCCGATTGCGCACGCCCATTCTGATCCCTGACAAAGAAGGGCCTTGGCTCGAGACTCGTTCCCGGTGGACCGGATGGCGGCCGTGGGTGGGCGGGGCGGTCGTTGTCGGGGCCGGGATCGCGGCGGCGGCCTGGTCGATGTCGAATCGTGACTCCGGACCGCAGCCCGGGTTCAGCATCGGACGGCAAGTTGCCGATACCCTTCGCGCCGACGAGGCCCTCGGCGCCCTTCTCGCCCGCCATGCTATCGACTCGCTGCCGGTCCTCGGGGCATTGGCCCGTGCCGCTATCGACCCGACCCCGCTAGCGGCGGGGTCGCCGGTCGAGATGTTCCGAGAGTCGGACTCCTCCGCGACCACCGAAATCACCTTCCAGGTCGATGACGACCATCGGGCGATGCTTACCTTGAGCGGAGGGGTCTGGATCGCTCAAACTGAAGTCACACCATGGACCAGCGACAACCGGATCATCGCCGGCACCCTGGATGACCGAATGCTGGCCTCCGTCGACTCGGCCGCGGAGTCGCGCCTGCGCCCCTCGGCCCGGCGAGCCTTTGCGGCCATGATGGCGAATGCCCTCGCATGGCAAATCGATGTCGCTCCGGGTGCTCCGGGATCCGACCCGCGGAGGCCTGGCAAGTGCCCTCAACGAAATCGCCGCCGCGTCGGGCGTAGGGATCGTCCTCGAACAGAGCCGGCTCCGGGTGCCCGAGAACGTCGCCGCCGCCTGCGAGATGCTCGGGCTCGATCCGCTCTACGTGGCCAACGAGGGGGTCCTCACCGCGGTGGTCGCCGCCGAGGCGGCCGCCCCCGCCCTGACGGCCCTCCAATCGGAGCCGCTCGGCCGGGAGGCGTTCATCGCCGGACGGGTGGTCGCTCATCACCCCGGGATGGTGGTGCTCGGCACGCCGTTAGGCGCGACTCGGATCGTCGACCTGCTTCCCGGGGATCAGCTCCCCAGGATCTGCTGATCCCTCCCCCCCCGAAGGGCATGACGTTCAAATGGGACAAGGCGGGGTTCAATAAGAACCAGTTCGATCTCAGCTACTCGCTCGGCTTCGCCTACCGATTCAATCGGTAACCTCGTGGGGGAGACTCGCCCGCGGCGCCCCAAACGCCGCGGGTTTCTGCTTACTGGTCGCCGCCACGATATTTTCACTCAGACTTCACTACCGGAGCGGTACGTTTCACCTGGCTCCAACAGGGAATGAACGATGGCCAATCTCGGGAAGCGGCTCACGAAACGTGGTGCCGCGGTTGTTCGCGACCTTTATCGCGAAGTGGAGACGCGGGTGCTCGTCGCCGAGGGCCGCAAGGCAGTCCGTCAGAAAGCCCAGCTGGCGACGGCCGTTACTAAGAAGGCCGCACGAGCCGGAGTGATCGCGGGCGTGGCAACGGCGGCCGTCGTGGTGATCCAGCAGCTCCGAAAACGCCGAATCTCCAGCTGAGCGGGCTTAAGGGGGACGATCTGATTGCCCTCAAGCTCCGAGGTGAGCCGCGGCCCGGCGAGCCCGATCGGCGAGGTGCGGCGCCCCCAACTGGTCGGCCACCCGCTCGAATTCCGGCCGTGGCCCAGCCCACCGCAGTTCGTCCACCGACCGGCAGACCGGTGCGTCCTCCCGGAGGGTCGCTAACGTCCTGAACAACACGGCGTGTTCTCGGTCGGACTCGAGCGCGGCGGACAGCCTGGCGGCCCCGCGCACCGCGACGTCCCAGGCCGATACGTCTGACGGAATGTCCTCCAGGTGCCCGTACCGCGCCAACACGGCCCCCGCCGACTTCGCTCCCCAACCCCGAATCCCCGGAAACCCGTCAGCGGTATCACCCACCAACGCGAGATAGTCGGGAATCGAACTCGGCTTGACACCGAACTTGGCGATCACGCCGGCTTCGTCCCGAACTTCCCGGTTCCGCCGATCGAACTGCACCACCCGTCCACCCACGACGCACTGCCCGAGATCCTTGTCGGGCGTACAAATCAGGACTTGCTCGACCCGGGGATCCAATCCGGCGATCCTGGCCCCCGCCGCCAGCCCGTCGTCGGCCTCGAATTCCTCCATGGCCCAGACGACAACACCCATCGAGCGAAGGGCGTCTTCCAGGGGGTGAAACTGTCGGTGGAGATTCGGCTCGATGCCCTCCCCCGTTTTGTAGCCCGGCCACAGCTCGTTTCGAAACGATTCAACGACATGATCGGTGGCCACCGCGACATGGGTTGCCCCATCCTGCAGCATCCCGAGCAGCGATCCCAAGACGCCGACGATGGCGCCGACTTCGCCTCCGTCCCGGTCCAGCGAGGGTGGCAAGGCAAAGAAGTGCCGGTAGAGTTCATAGGTTCCGTCGACCAGATGAATCCGCATCGCCGAAGATACTCACCCACCCGGACCAAGTCCCACCCGACTATTTTGAGACCCGTGATCGAACCCCCCAATCCATCTGCGACCGCGTTCTTCGGACCGGCGGCCTGAGATGCGTCCCCACGACCCGATCATGATCGTCCGGGACCCAGACGACCCCGAGGAGCCAAAC
>JAYVJS010000203.1:0-3487 GCA_043769075.1 Gemmatimonadota bacterium
GCCACCCTGGGTAACTCGCCCGCTTTTACCGGGCGGGTCATCGGCGCGGACTTCGTCAAGCCGATGCTCGACCTCGGCAAAGGCAAGTCGGCCGCGGTCGTTCCGGTGACGGCGGACGCCCTTGACCTGCCCTTTGCGAGCGAGCAGTTCGATGGAGCCACCGTGGGTTTCGGGGTTCGCAATCTCATGGACTTGGACCGGGGGCTGATCGAGGCCCGCCGAGTGCTCAAGCCGGGGGCCAAGCTGGTGGTGCTCGAGTTCACGACGCCGATGTGGCAACCGCTCCGCGGGCTTTACTTCTTCTACTTTCGGAAGATGCTCCCGTTCATCGGCCGGATGGTGTCGAAACACCAGAGCGCCTATACCTATTTGCCGGAGTCGGTGCTGGCGTTTCCCGGACCGGACGAGCTCAAGGCGAAAATCGAGCGGGCCGGATTTACCGAGGTCGGGTACCGGTTGTTGCTCGGCGGCATCTGCGCGATTCATGTGGGGACAGCTCGGCACTCGGCACTCGGTGCTCGGCAATCGAATTCGGGAGATCGGTGATGGCGCTCGATAGTCTGCGGGAGTTTGTCCGGGCGATTGAAGAGGCCGGCGAGTTGGTGCGGATCAAGCACCCAGTGCGAACG
The DNA here is from genome assembly GCA_043769075.1 of Gemmatimonadota bacterium. Classification (GTDB taxonomy): domain Bacteria; phylum Gemmatimonadota; class Gemmatimonadetes; order Gemmatimonadales; family GWC2-71-9; genus SHZU01. The sequence goes on from JAYVJS010000203.1 coordinate 630, forward strand.
CGGCTTGAGATTGCGGAGATTGCGGATCGGGTTATGAAGAGCCCCGGAGGCGGTCCGGCGTTGTTGTTTGAGAATCCGATTGCGGATTCTGGGGCCGGCTATCCGATTCCAGTCGGGATCAATTTGTTTGGGTCGATGCGGCGGATGTGCATCGGGCTCGGTGTCGAGCGGCTCGATGACATTGGCGGGCGGATTTCCGAGTTGCTCAATCTCAAGGTTCCGGAGGGGATCTTCGGCAAGCTCGCGATGCTCCCGAAGCTGGCCGAGGTGGCCAAGTTTCCGCCCAAGACCCGGAGTGGCCGGCCGTCGTGCCAGGATGTCGTCTGGAAGGGCGACGAGGTCGACCTCTCGAAGCTGCCGGTCTTGATTACCTGGCCGGGTGACGGTGGCCCGTACCTGACCTTGCCGATGGTCATTACCGAAGATCCGGCCCGAGGAATTCGGAACGTCGGGATGTACCGGGTTCAGGTCATCGGCAAGAATACGGTGGCAATGCACTGGCAGAGACACAAGGTCGGCGCGGCCCACTGGCGGGAAATGGCCGAGAAGGGCGTCAAGATGCCGGTGGTCATCGCGTTAGGCGGAGATCCGGCGGCGATGTATTCGGCCTCGGCGCCGCTGCCGCCGATGATCGACGAGTTTCTCTTCGCCGGTTTCTTGCGGAAGTCCCCGGTGGAGTTGGCGCGGGCGGTCACCTGTGACCTCGAAGTGCCCGCCGAAGCCGACATCGTACTCGAGGGCTACATCGATCCGGCCGAGCCCCTGGTAAAGGAAGGGCCCTTCGGCGATCACACCGGCTTCTACTCCTTGGCCGATCTGTATCCCGCGGTGCACATCACCTGTGTCACCATGCGAAAAGATCCGATCTTCCCGGCGACGCTGGTGGGCCGGCCTCCGATGGAGGACTACTACCTTGGGCACGCCACCGAGCGGATCTTTCTCCCGCTGCTCAAACTCACCACACCCGAAGTGGTCGACTACCATATGCCGGCGTGCGGGGTCTTCCACAACCTCGTGTTCGTTGCCATCGACAAGCAATATCCTGGGCACGCTCAAAAAGTGATGAACGCGATGTGGGGCGCGGGGTTGATGTCGCTCGCCAAGGTCATCATCGTCGTCGATAAGCACGTCAACGTCCAAAACGCCGACGAGGCCTGGTGGATTGCCCTCAACAACATCGATCCCGAACGAGACGTGCGGTTCAGCATGGGGCCGGCCGATGTCCTCGATCACGCCAGCCGAGGGTTTTCCTACGGCAGCAAAATGGGGATCGACGGGACCCGGAAGTGGCCCGTGGAAGGCTTCACTCGCGAGTGGCCGCCATTGATCGAGATGGACCAGGCCACCAAGACCAAGGTTGATGGGATGTGGAGCAAGCTCGGCCTATGAGGCCCGGCATCCGGGACTCGGCACTCGGGGCTCGGCGGGAAGGGCAAACCGTTGAGGGACGGTCGCTCGGGGTCCGGTACTTCAACTTCGTCAAGTTGCCGCATACGGTGTTCGCGTTGCCGTTTGCGATGTTGGGCGTGGTGGCGGCGTCGATGACCCATCCGGTCACCGGGTGGATAGTGGGACAGGTGGCGGTGGCGTTTTCGGCGGCGCGGTGGGTCGCGATGGCGTACAACCGGATTGCGGACCGGGAGTTCGATGCCCGGAATCCCCGGACCATGAATCGGGAGCTGCCGACGGGCGCACTCACTGTTAGGCAGGCGTGGGGTTCCTTGATCGTGGCCGCGGTGGTGTTCCTCGCGGCGGCGGGGTCGTTCAACAGTCTCTGTCTCGTCTTGAGCCCGGTGGCTCTGGCCTGGGTCATGGGGTACAGTCTCTCGAAACGATTCACCTGGTGGCCCCATCTGTGGCTTGGGATGGGACTCGCCATTGCGCCGGTGGGTGGGTATCTCGCCATCACCGGCCGGTGGAGCGATCCCTGGTGGGTGCTGATGGCCATTACCGTGGCGGTTGCGACGTGGGTAGCGGGCTTCGATATGTTCTACGCCTTGCCCGACGAGGCGTTCGACCGGGGCGAAGGGCTTCGGAGCGCGGTGGTCAAGTTGGGTGAGCGGCGGGCAATCCTCGTAGCCAAGGCGCTCCACGGCGTCACGATTCCGGCTTTGGCGTTGTTCGGTTGGGGGGTTGGATTTGGCGGGTGGTACTACGCCGGATTGGTTGCCGCGGCGGGGATCCTGATCTATGAGCACCAGCTGGTCAAGCCGGGCGATCTCTCGCGGCTCGACGCGGCGTTCTTTACTATGAACGGTGTGATGAGTCTCGTGGTGTTCGGGTTCGCCTTGATCGATCGGGTCGTCGGATGAACAAATGGGCCAAGGGCCTCACGGCCGTACTGGTGGTGGCGGCGGGCGGTGCCGGCTACTTCTTCTGGCGGGTCAGTCCCAAGATTCCCGAGCATCCATTCGAGAAGCCCTCGGGGCGCTATGGGGTGGGTACCCGTGAGTTCGTCTGGCTCGATTCGAACCGGCCGGAACCCTATACCAAAGATCCGGCCGACCGCCGGAAGATCGTCGTCCAGGCCTGGTACCCGGCCACGACGTCCACCGGGGCCGAGCGGGCTCGCTACCTTGAGCGGCCTGATGAATTCGCGAGTAAGCTTGGCGCCCGGGCCGCCCGCCATGCTCGGACCAATTCGGTGTTAGGCGCTCCACTGGCAGAGACGGATTCGACCTTTCCGGTCTTGCTGTACAACCACGGCGGCTTTTGGACCCGCTGGAGTGCCACCTTTGTCACCGAGTGGCTCGCGAGTCACGGGTACGTCGTGTTTTCGGTTGAGCATTTCGGATTCAACCAGACGGTCAAGTACCCCGATGGTTCACTCTTCGCTCCCGACACCCTGGCCCTGCCAA
>JAYVJS010000204.1:0-8177 GCA_043769075.1 Gemmatimonadota bacterium
CTTCAAGTCGGCTGCGAAGCACTTTGAATAGCTCTGCGGCTGCGTCTTTCTCGCGAACAAGTCGCTGCTCATTGGTTGAGCGTTCGGGCATCGAGGTTAACTCGGTCGCTTCGCTGGTGATCCGTTGGTTCAGATCGTCGGTCTGTCGCTGGAGTTGTTGGGCGAGGGCCCGGGCCAGACCTGGAATGACCGTGCCCCGTAGGATTACGATCTTTTCCTTGACATCTTGGACGATTTTCATCGAATCAGTGTAGCGAAATCGGTGTCCTCGAAGTTCGGTTTCCGCGACGGAGAGTTCGTCTAGGGCCTTCAAAAGATCCGGGGCGTTCTTGACGGACGGAATGGTTTGGAACGCGTCGACGGTCAGTTCCCCGGCTTCGTTCCGGCTCAGGAGATCGAGAATGGATTGCCGATCCCGCCGTAGTTCATCGGCCCGCCGCTTCTTCTCAAAGAAATCAGTCATCACGGTCGGCTGGGTCATGGCCAGGCCGGACGCGATCGGGGAGTTCAAGTTGGGTAACGTGACGGTCGCCATCTGGAATCGCTGCAGCTCGATCTCCTTCTCACGGAGGCTCTTGCCGGCGAACTCGACCTGCTCGGCGAGAATATCCCGCTGGTCAATCATTGAGCGCTTCTTCAGCTCCGTGGCGACCTTGACGAGTTGCTCGACGGCGCTGTTGAGAGTTGCGGCTGCCCGGCGAGGGCTGGGGTCTGTCACGCTGATTCGCATGAACTGCTCGCCCTCGACCGATACGATCAGGCTTTCAAGCAGGTCTTTCGACGCTTCACGAGGGGACAACAAGGCGAACCGAATCTCTTGGGCGGTGCCGATGTCGGCGGCGGTTGGTTGCCAGAGCCACCCGATCGTTCTCCCGATCGAGTCGCCGACGGTGCCGCTTTCAATGACCAGACCCCCTCGGCGGAGGAGTGAAAGGCCGGGAATTCTCGAGCCGGCTTCCGGAACCTTCGACAACGTGTAGGTCCGGCCCCCTTTGGGGATGGTCAAGAAGTACTTCCCCATGCCGAACTGAGGCCCAAGGGCAAACGCCCCGAACATCGGAGTGGTCGCGGGGTCGGATGGCTTGACGAAGAGCCGTTCGCGCATCACAACGGAGTCGAGAACGTAGTAGCTCTTCAGGAGCGATGGCCACTGTTTTGACTCAAGGAAGCCGCCCGGACGGATCGGACCGGTCGACCGCGCTTCAGGGTTCTTGTCTCGGGTTTCGATCCAGACGGTGGCGTCGGCCTTGAATTTCTTCGGAAGAACCCGGCCAGCCAGTGAGCCACCGATTGCCCCTAGCATCCCACCAAACAGCAGCCACCAACGGGCGGCGGTCAAAGCGCCGATCAGCCGTTTGGGGCCGATCGTCGCCCCTTGTTCGGGCTCGCCAGTGCCCAGATCGATTCCGGGCTGGGGACGCTCCAGGGACGAGGGCTGAATTGGCACAAGCGGTCCAACCATTTGGGGCTCCTAAAGCCGACAGGCTGAGTTTCGGTGGTTCCCTCCCAGGATGCAAGGTCGGGACCGGACCTGTTTTAGAGAATGGCCCGGTTGATGCTGAGGCAATGCATCGGAACGCGGCCTAGTGTCTACAATATGTTGTACAAATGCATCGGTTTGCCTAGTTTGACTGTTGTATAAACGCAGCGGTTTTTGGGGGGGTCATGATGAGTCCAGGAGACAGGTCCGATGACTAGGCCGGCTGGCGGGGAGGGGTCCGCAGTTGGGCGGGATCCCTTGTCGATTCCGGCTGAAATCAAGGCCAGCATCCGGATTCTGCTTGTCGACGATGAGCACACCCTGCGGGAAAGCTGCGCGAGCGTCCTCAAAATGGATGGGTTTGCGGTAACCCTCTGCGGGCGCGGCGAAGAAGCGCTCGAGATGGCGAAGGCCCGGCCCTTCGACATCGTCTTGGTCGATCTATACATGTCCCAGGTGTCGGGGCTTGACATCCTTCGGGCAGCGCTGCAAACCAACAAGGAGACCATCGTCGTGGTAATGACGGGGAATCCTAGCGTTTCGACATCGATTGAGGCGCTCCGGGCCGGGGCGTGGGACTACCTGCCCAAGCCGTTTAGCGCGACGCACCTTCAGGTCTTGATCGGCCGGGCCTCACACGCGGTCATGGTGGGGCGCGAGGCAGCGCAGCTGCGGCAACAGGTCCTTGATCAGCACAGCCAGAGTGATTCAGTATCCCTGATTGGGATTTCGCCCGCGTTTCGGCAGGCCGTCGAGCTGGCGCGGAAAGTGGCCGCGACGGATGCCTCGGTGTTCATCGACGGGGAGAGCGGGACTGGCAAGGAAGTGATCGCGCAGTTTATCCATCAGCGGAGCCGCCGGGCCAAGCGACAACTGGTCCCAATCAATTGCGCCGCCCTGCCAGAGCCGTTGCTCGAATCGGAGATGTTCGGTCATCGGAAAGGCGCTTTTACCGGGGCCGATCGCGACAAACCGGGCCTGCTCGAGACGGCGAACGGGGGAACGCTGTTCCTTGACGAGTTGACGGAGATGCCGATGCCGTTACAGGCGAAGCTTCTTCGAGTCATCCAAGACGGCGTAGTTCGCCGGGTGGGTTCGGAGTCTCAAGACGCGGTGGTCGACGTCCGGTTCATTTCCGCGACCAATCGCGATCCCCAGCAGGCCGTCGAGAGCGGTCTGTTGCGGGGCGATTTGTACTATCGGCTTCGAGTGGTGCCGGTGACGTTGCCCCCTTTGCGGAAGCGTCAGGAGGACATCCCTCTGCTGGCCAATCATTTTCTTACGGTTTTTTGGACTCGGCATCGCCAGAAGGATGCCGCGCCCCACTTGAGCGAGCAAGCGATTGCGTTTCTCAAGTCACGCCCATGGCGCGGCAATGTTCGTGAGCTCCAGAATGTGATCGAGCACGTCGTGGTGCTTACGGAGCCAGGACATCTGATCACGCCGGACGATATCCCGATCTATGATGATCCGCAGGTGCAGGAGACGGCTGTTCGCTCGCTTGATGTCGCGGCGTCGGAGCCGTTCCATGTCGCGAAGGACCGGGTGATCGCGCAGTTCGAGCGGGAGTACCTAGAGCAGTTGACCACCAGGGCAAGCGGCAATATGTCGAAGGCGGCCCGGCTGGCGGGTGTGGATCGGACCACGCTCTACCGGCTCATGGACAAACACCATGTTGCTCGCTCGAACCGGGGCGACGAGTTGTAAATGGCGGCGAACCGGCTGGACCTCGATATGGTATTGGGGCGAGCCGCAGAGCAGGTGGCGGGTGATTGGGATTCGCTCCGTACTGAGGCGGCCAGTCCGAAGGAGGCCCAGGCAGAGGTTGGGGTGGTCTTTGATGCGATCCAGGCCCTCGTGCGCGATCAGACCTCGGCGATCGAGGTGGCTCCGACCCCATTGGGTCGTCGCGTCCTTGAGCTGATGCGACGACGAGTCCTGGCGCAAGTCGCTGAGATGCCTGGCCAGGTCGGAATCGACGAGCTGCTTGGTGTCCTGGGGGCTTTCGAACGGTTGGCGGCTGCGCTCGAGGCCGACTGGGATCGGCGGTTTTCGGACCGACTTTCCGGCCCCGAGGCCCTCGATTTGGTGGTCGAAGTAGCCCACGATCTCCGGAGCCCACTGACCTCGATCCTCTTTCTCGCGGAGACGTTAAAGCGCGGCCGCAGCGGCCCGGTTACGCCGCTTCAGGATCGCCAACTGGGTCTGATTTACAGCGCGGCCTTCGGACTCAGCTCGGTTTCGAGTGACGTCATTGAGTTTGTTCGGGGTGGTGATCGGCTGCTGGGGGGCGATGTCACCGCGTTCAGTGTCGCTGAGATCTTCGAATCGGTCCGGGATATCATCCAACCGATCGCTGAGGAGAAGGGTCTCGAGGTCCAAGTGGTCGTCGACGCCCAGACCCATCAACGGGTGGGGCAGCCGGTCGCGCTGAGCCGGGTTTTGCTCAACCTGACCACCAACGCTCTCAAGTTTACCGACCGCGGGTCGGTCCAGCTGACTGGTCGGGAGGTCGGCCCCGACCTGATCGAATTCGCGGTTCGGGATTCTGGGCGGGGGATTCCCGCCGAGGCGATGGCCCTCCTGTTCGAACCGTTCCGCCGCCGCCAGCAGCCGGGCGACTACGCCTTCTCAGGCTCGGGCCTTGGTCTGTCGATCTGTCGAAAACTGATCGAGTCAATGGGCGGGGAACTCCAGGTCCAGACGTCGGCCGGCGCCGGTACCCGCTTCAGCTTTTCCATCGCCTTACCGATTGCTACCTAACCCCGACCTCTGCTTCCTATGAGTCCAATGCCAACGCCTTCTCTACTCCATATCGTTGGAGCTCGGCCAAATTTCATGAAAGTGGCCCCAGTGCTCGCCGCCGGTGAGCGGGCCGGTTTGCGGCAATACCTGGTTCACACCGGGCAGCACTACAGTCACTCGATGAGTGACGGCTTTTTTGAGGATCTCGGCCTGCCCAAGCCGGATGTGAATCTTGGCGTTGGGTCGGGGAGTCATGCGGAGCAGACAGCTCGCATCATGATCGCGATCGAGCCGGTGCTGGATCGTTACGGCCCGGATTGGCTGGTCGTCTATGGGGATGTCAATTCGACCATCGCCGCGGCCCTGGTTGCGTCCAAGAAGGGGATTCGGATTGCCCACGTCGAGGCTGGTCTCCGGAGTTGGGATCGGGGGATGCCTGAGGAAGTGAACCGGGTGCTGACGGACCGACTGGCGGACTTGCTTCTGACACCGAGCCTGGACGGAAACGTGAATCTCAAGGCGGAGGGCGTGCCGGACGATCACGTGGTTTTTGTCGGGAACGTGATGGTGGATACGTTGCTTCGGCTCCGTGATCGAGCGCGGCTCGTCGGGATGGCGGATCGGCTTGGGGTGGCAGGCAAGCCGTACGCGGTGGTGACGCTTCACCGGCCGTCGAACGTGGACCAGCCGGAGGTCCTCAAGGAACTGATGATGTCGCTCCGGGATTTGGCGGAGCAAATGGAAGTCCTCTTCGCGATCCATCCGAGGACCAGGCAACGGATTGACGAGTTCGGCTTGACCTCGATCAGCCACCCCCGGCTTCGGCTGCTTGAGCCGCTAGGATATCTGGAGACGATCGGCCTCGTTGAGCCGGCTACCCTTGTCCTGACGGACTCGGGCGGCCTCCAGGAGGAAACCACAGTGCTCGGCGTGCCATGCCTCACCGCCCGTCCGAACACGGAACGGCCGGTGACCGTCTCGGAAGGGACGAATCGGCTGGTCTCGTCTACTCGGGAAGCCATTGGTCTGGCGGTCCGCCAGGTTCTCGCGGATCGCGCGGCGGGCACGTTTTCGCCTCGCCGGCCCGCTGGTTGGGACGGCCAGGCTGGGGAGCGGGTGGTGGAGGCGCTCGTCCGGGCCTACCGAGGATCGGATTCAAGCGTCACCGCATGATTGCACCGAGTGCCAGACTCGCAATGCCGAAGGCCGCCTGGGAACGAGGCAATCCGACCCAGACGACGCTCTTTTCGGTGGGCTTGGCTCTGGCCGCGTTCTTCTCGCCCCCGATTGCTCCGCGGTTCTCCCCGGGTTCAATCTCGCTGGCGCCGCCGGAAACGACGGCGGACTCGGGCCGGGCCCCCGGGATCTTTCCGCTCCGAGTCGTGGCCGGCCAGCGGTACTTGGTCGACGCCACCGGGGCTCCGTTTCTGATCCATGGCGACTCCCCTTGGTCCCTGATCGCCCAGTTGACTCGTGAACAGATTGACCAGTACCTAGAAGATCGTCGCCTCAAGGGGTTCAATGCGATTCTCGTCGAGCTGATCGAGCACAAATTCTCCAGCAACGCGCCAAACAACATCTACGGGGCCGCACCGTTTCTGGCACCCGGCGATTTCTCAACTCCCAACGAGGCGTACTTCGCGCACGCCGAATACGCCGTCCGCAAGGCCGCCGAAAAGGGCATCCTGGTCATGTTGGCGCCGATGTACCTCGGATACGAGGGGGGTGACCAGGGTTGGTACCAGCAAACGCTCACCAACAGCGTCGCCGTGGTGGAGGAATACGGTCGGTACCTGGCGACCCGATTTCGTAACTTCGAGAACATCCTTTGGGTCCATGGTGGTGACTTCGCTCCGCCCAAGCTTGACAAAGTCCGGGCCTTGGCAAGCGCGATTCGCAGGGTCGACGACAAGTGGCTTCACACCTTTAACGGCGCTCGGTCCTCTTCGGCTCTTGGGCTGGCCTCCTCTGAGGGGTGGGTCTCACTGAACAACATTTACACCACCACGGACGTCGCGCCGGCTGCGGCCGCGGAGTATTCGCGGTCGACGATGCCGTTCTTCCTTGTCGAGGCGATATACGAGAACGAAGGCGCCGATGACCTCACCGTTCGTCGCCAGGCCTATCAGGCTGTCCTCGGCGGTGCGACGGGACATCTGTTTGGGAATCGGCCGATTTGGCTCATGGGACCCGGTTGGCAGGCGGCCCTTGGATCGCCTGCCTCCACGACCTTGCCGCATCTGCGTCGGCTGCTCGAAGCCCATCAATGGTGGACGTTGGTCCCCGATGGCCGCAAACTCCTCAGCGGCGGCTTCGGAACTGCGCCGGCTCAAACGACGGTGAGCCTGGCATCGGACCGCCGGTTTGCAATCGGCTACACACCGGCTGTTCGCACGCTGACCTTCGACCTCGCCAAGCTTGTAGGCCCGCGTGTTCGGGTGCGCTGGTACGATCCGACCAATGGCGTCTACTCGGAGGCAGTTGGCTCCCCCTTCAAAGCAAGCTCGGTCACCGTCCGACCAGTCGGGACCAACAGCCGAGGATTGGGTGATTGGGCCTTAGTCCTGGAGTCGATTCCCTAGTCGTTGGCGCGGACCTGGGCTGGCGCGGTTCAGCCGGGTGGTCGGCCAGGAGCCCTACCGGTGGTCGGACCAGGCGTCTAAGTTTCTCATGCTAAGCGGCCCCGACACGAGGTTGGGGCTGCGACATACCCGACGGGCCGGCTTGAGCGTTGGTTCCTGACCGAATCCCCGCAACCGAAAATCGGTGCGGGCGAGCGGTGGGAACCGGCGACCGGGCGGGCCGTGGAGTTCCAGAGTGACTGGTCCCAATTCCCGGACCGGCCGACAGGCCGCGTTCGCTTCGTTCCCCACCCCCGCCTTGCCTTCTCCGCACGCCGCGCTGCTCATTGATTTTGACAACGTCACCATGGGGATTCGTTCCGATCTGACCAAGGAACTGAAAGCCCTCCTTGCGAGCGACATCATTCGAGGGAAGGTGACCGTCCAGCGAGCCTACGCTGACTGGCGCCGGTACCCCCAATACGTGATGCCCCTGACTGAGCGCTCGATCGACATGATCTGGGCGGCGGCAGTCGGGTCGACGAAAAAGAACGCCACCGATATTCGGCTGGCCATTGATGCCATGGAGTTGGTCTTTACTCGACCGGAAATCGGGACCTTCATCATCTTGTCCGGCGACAGCGACTTCTCCTCGCTCGTTCGCAAAATGAAGGAGTACGGCAAGTATGTGATCGGGATCGGGATTCGGGAGTCAGCAAGTGATCTGCTGATCGAGACGTGTGACGAGTACTTCTCCTACAGCGACCTGGCGGGCCTCAACAAAGAGACCGAGGCCACGACGGCCCAGCGCGACCCGTGGGAACTGTGCCGGGATGCCACGGCTCAGATGGTCCGCCAGGGCGACGTCATGCGATCGGATCGGCTCAAGCAGGTGATGCAACAGATCGACCCGAATTTCGACGAGCGGAATGCGGGATTCAATCGATTCAGCAAGTTTGTGACCGATGCAGCCGGCCGCGGGCTGATTACCGCGACCAAGCTCGACAACGGGCAGTATGAGATTGCTCCGGTCGGTGGTCAGGAGCGGGCCCCGGCCGCCGGAGGCGAGGCGCCGAGGGAAGGAGACGAGGCGGGCCGACGGAAACGAAATCGGGGCCGGGGCTGGGATCGGGGCCGGAAGGAACGCCGGGACGAGGCTCCCGCCGCCGTCGTTGCATCCGCTTCGCCCGCCGTGGTGGCCGCGCCACCGCTCGGTCCGGTTGACCAGCTCACGCTTGGCGGGGCGTTTGCGCTGGTGACGCGGGCGCTGAGTGAAATGCCGACCCCAGCCCGCCACGAAGCCTTGCTGGCCCGAATGGCCGCTCTGCACGGCCGGGAAGACCCGCTGTTGGACCCTGCCCGGTTCCCCCGGCTGCTCCGCCAGGCAAATG
>JAYVJS010000205.1:0-13061 GCA_043769075.1 Gemmatimonadota bacterium
ACACGGAACGGCGGCGAGCGACCCTTCCGGGCTTTCCCGCGCGGGGGGTCGTCGCGATGGAAGGACCGGGGCGTTACATCCGGTTCTGGCTGCCCGATCCCAAGCGTCCGGGCATCCTGAGCGAGACGGTGTACGCGTGGGACACGGTCGAAGGCAAGCAATCGAAGGACGCCTCCGGGCTCGCGATCCTCAAGTCGATGATCGATTTGGTCTCCTCAGAGCCGGCCATTGCTGCGTTGCGGCCGACGCCGTTGCCGTTTGTCGTGCAGGCAATCGAGCTGCCGACGAGCGAGGGCGATTGGACGAGCTGCGGGCTTTGGGAGACCCAGGGCAACTACATCACCGCAACCGACCTCGGCGAACTCCCCGCGCGTGAGACGCCGGCCACACTCCGGCTGCCGGCGGGGCGATACCGGATTGAGGTCCGGCTCCATCGGCGTGCGGCGGACGAGGCACCGGTGATCGCCGCGTGGCGGATGCTGCGCGTGGAGTGGGACGCGACACTTCCCCTGGTGTCCGAGCCGATCGCGACGATCGACGTCGACCTGGGCGCCATCGCGGTCTATGACCGCCAGCCGTTCTTCGCGCGCCTGCCGCCGGCGGATCGCGACGGATTCGTGTCCGCACTGATGGAGGTCGGTGCCCCGCTCGCCAGCCTTCGGGTCGGCGACGCCGACTTGGTGCATATCGTTCGCAGCGGAGATGGCGATGGCAGCTATCCGATGGAGGTCCTGCGAAGTGGCACCGAGAACGTAGGGGTCGCGCTGCAGTTCCTCGGCGCCGATTGAGATCCATGCCAGAGTCGAGGTGGACCTTACTGCGCCGTGACCGGGCGGGCTTGGCTCCCAACGTGGGGGAGCCATCTCGCCTCTCGGGCCCGCCGGCCCGTCATCGTCGAGAAACTGGCCGGACGAGCCTCACTCCTGGATCAGTGGACTTCGAATCAAGAACACCTGGTGGAGATCGAAAAACGCGAGCCCGTCCTGGCCCCAGCGGACCAGGCGCGAAACGGCGCGAACCGGATGGTCGAAATCCACCGGCGGTATCGCAATGGTGCCCAGCGTTTGGAAGGTGTTGAGATCCAACACGGTGATTCCGCTACTGGTCAACATGAAGGCACGCCCGGTCCGCGGTTCGACGGCGATCGCGTTGCCCTGCGCCGTGAAGGTGCCAACCCGGGCGAGCCGCTCGGCGTCGACAACGCTCCCGTCGGTCCCGTAGACCCGGCCCGCCGCGCCGACGATGTCCGTAGAGAAACCCCCGACCAGTCCGCCCGTTTCCGAGGCATGGGATGCGCCGTTGGCATCGATCGCGATCTCGTAGAATCCAAATCCGGTATGGGCATTGTTGTAGCCGTAGAGGACGGCGGCGGACTCGAGGAATTCGATCCGGTTGCCGCCGGTATGCCCGGGCGAGGAGGTTGGCCTGGCGACGCCGTCGTCATAGATGGTTACACCGGCGAGGGGCGGACTCGATCCCGGGTTCTGGCGCGACACCGCGACCGCGTTCGGGAAATGGGGCAGGACCTCGAGGTCTCCCGCCACCAGGCCGGCGCCGACCGACCATTGCAGGCCGGCCGTCAGCGAGGGGATGGCGACCCGTCGGACGCTGTTGGCGCCGTCGATGCCGAGATACAGAAAGCGCCCGTCGTCCGACCTGGCAATTCGCCCGGGGTTGCTGCCGACGAAGGTCGAACCGGTGATGACGCCCGTTATCGGGTCGATCGCAACCACACTGTTGCTCTCCGTGGGTGAGGTCGCGGCCACGGACGCATCGATCTTTGCACTGCCCTGGTCGTAGACCAGATCGCCGGTCGTGAGCGTCATCAGGCGACTGATGCTGGTGGAGGCTCCGAGACGCCGGACTGTGAATGGGACACCGGGTGAGACTCCCCCTCCGGGTGACGGGTTTCGAACCGAGATGTTGCCCACGCCAGGACCAGCGACATCCCCCGCGGCAATATCGAACACGAGGCGATCGGCCCTCAAGTAGGTGGTCGGCCGATCGGTGCCGTTCCACTGCACAACCGAACCGGCCACGAAACGACGGCCGTGCACTGACAGCGAAAAGCCGGTGCTGCCGGCGGTGGCGCCCTGGGACGGCAGCAGTAGGATTTCGGGGTCGCCGATGACCAGCTCGAGGTTGAGTGCGGCGGAAACTCCACCTCCAGGCGCCTGATTCTCGACGGTCACTGGGAATGAGCCCGCGGCCCGAAGATCGCCCGCGCTGAGAGTGATTTCGAGCCCGGTTCGGCTCAGGAACCTGGTGGGACGGGGGGCCCCGGCGAACCGGGCAACCGAAGTTTCGAGGAAGCCGGTCCCGGTCAAGCCGACGGTCAGGCTGAGCTGGCCGGCGTCAGACTTGGTGACACTCAATCCGGTGAGCGTTGGAAGCGGAGTTCGAAGCTCGAACGAAACCGTGTTGGACACGCCCCCGCCCGGGCTTGGGTTGCTGACAGCGATGGTCAGGATGCCCGGCGTCGTGATCTCGGTGGACGTCAGCGTGAACTTGAGCTGCGTCGCTGATTGGATCGTGGCGGTCTTCGGCGTGAAGCCGATCAGGACCTGGGATTGAGATGAGAAGCCGGTTCCATTGATGGTGATATCTTGGGTTCCCGATCCCGCCTCCACAAACGATGGGTTGAGCGCGGTGATGGTCGGAACCGGAAGAGCCAGCTGCCGAACCGTCAACGTGGTGGGGTTTGAAACGCCACCGCCTGGGGACGGATTCGAGACCACGATCTGCCGGGTGCCGGCGACCACGAAATCGGCGGCCGGCAGACTGGCCCGCAATTCGGTGGCGGTGATGAATTGAGTGGGCCGATCCGCGCCATCGGCTCGAACCACCGAGCCGGCCACGAAGTCTGAGCCCGCCACGACGATCACTTGACCCGCGACACCCACGTCTACGGCTGAGGGTGTGATGGAGGCAATACCCGGAGTAGGGTTATCGGGGACCACCGCGGGATCAGAACAGGCCCCCAGGACGAGCGAAACCGTGGCGAGGCCGCGGCGAACGATCAGGCTTGGTGACATTTGGAGCCTCCAGGGGTTCGCTGGCGAACCTAGCGCGGAATGGTGCCTCGGGCAAATCCTCGGCGAGGACGAGTCCTCGAATACTTCGCCGATGCCAGTTCGCACGTTGTCGAGGACATGCTCCGGCGGGCGGGAGTCTCTCTCTTATGCTTGGCCTGGCCGCTAGGCCGAAGGGACTGTGCCAATCATGGTGACAAAGCTACTCGACATCAAGGAACTGGTGAGACGTGGGCGGTCCGATCCCGCCTCCGCGTTCCCAGAGTTGAAGCGGCTCGCTGCCAACGGTGATTGGCGAACCCGAGAGGTCGCTGCCACGGCGCTGGTCGAGATCGGCAAGCGCCATCCGGCCGCAGTTTTGCGCGAAGCACGCCGGTGGGCCAAGGTTCGTGACTCGAATGTCCGGCGCGCGGCGAGCGAAGGCCTTCGGGGCATCGTCAAGCTGGATCCGGAGGCCGTCCTGCCGGTGCTCGAAGCGTTCCGGGCCGATCCTGACCTGTACGTCAAGAAATCGGTGGCCAACGTCCTTCGCAACGCGAGTGCGAAGCACCCGGGTTTCGTGCTCGGTGTCTGTCGGCGGTGGGCGAGATCGAGCAGTCCCCACACCCGCTGGATCGTCAAGGATGGCTTGCGAAAACTGATGGGCTCACGGCCCCGCGAGGTCCAAGCTATCTTGGGCTCAGTCGCGGGTTCGACGTGATTTCGAACCGGCAGCTAGCCGTTAGGTGGCCACCGACAATGCCGGAGGATCTATGCAAAGTCTGAGGGTCGTCGTCGTGCTCTTAGCCGCAACCGGGTGCGCAGAAAAGCCGGGCCCTGGGCCCGCCGTGCTCTTATCGACCGGCGCTTCAGATCCGATCATCATCAACAGCCGGTGGCCGAAGCCCCTCCCAGTCCATGGGCTCGACGCCAAGGGCCGCATCATCGCCGGGGCGCCGATCCGCTTCACCCGGGCGAGCGGTGCTGAGTTCCCGGTCGCGAACGATGGCACGGTCACCTGCGCGGGGTCCGAAGATCTCAGCGTCCGCGCGGATTTGGGCAGCCTCACCACGAACGTCCTGGTCCGCTGCCAGCCAGTGGAGTACGTCCGGATTCAGGGGCCGATCCAATTCGTTCTGGGCGATTCTGATCTCAGCCGGCCCCGTCCCTTTTCAGTCGGTGTGTACAACGCGGACTGGCAACCAGTCTCGCCGTACACCGCCGACATCACACTTCTCGATAGCCGGATCGCTACGCTCGCCGGGACTACGCTGACTCCACTGTTTCGGGGGAAAACGGTGCTAGGCGTCCACGTCGGTGACGGCGATGGCCAGACCGGTGTCCACATCTACCAACGGGTGGAAGGGCTGGATGCGCTCGACACCCTTTTGCGGATTCACCCGGATCAGCGATTCTTTGCAGTCCCGCTCCGTCTCGAGAGTGGCACACAGTTCCGTCATCGCCTGCCCCCAGGGCATTGGATGCTTTCGCTGCTTCCCCACGAGGAACAGGGCCGAAACCCGATCCGGCTGGGCGTGGATAGCGCTGGGTGCGAGTCGAACATCCTCAACGATCCTGGTCGCTTGGGTTGCGAAACCGGGTCGCATTCCAGCCTGGTTGTCTATCGCCCATCCGGCGGCAGCGCTTTGAACGCGGCCACCGGTTATCTCCTCGTCGGGTGGAGTGGCAACCCGTGGCCCAAACGCTTTGTCCCGCGGGTACCGGCGAGGTCCGGAAGCCTCGCCTGCGTCCAGCAGCGGCTGAGCGAGCATGGGTATGAGGTGCGGCAGGTGTCCGATGATCATCCCTTGTTCCGGGCGGAGCGTCGGGAAGCCCGACTTGGCACGGAGGCTAGGCGGGAGTGGATCGAGTTTCAGGTCGCGGTCTCCGATTCCTCGCTCCGAGGTCGCGCCTGGGCGGTGGACTCCTATCCCCGGTCCGAAGGCCTGGCTGACGGGGAGGACCCGCTCGTTGTGGACCCAACGGAGGTCACGGTGACGGACGCGCGCGAGGCGTTGCAAGCGTGCGGCCGGGGTACCTAACAATCGAGGCCGGGTCACCCATGGTCCCCAAATGACCCTCATGGCTCCTCGACGTTTGCTTCCGGGCATCGTTTGCCTGCTTGCGGGGATGGCGTGCGCCAGCCAGGAACCCAACGACCGCCGGATCGATCTGGAGGGGCTTTGGCTCCTTCAGTCGCTCAGCCTGCTCGAGTGCGTTGCATTCACCCGAGCCGGCTCGATCCGCGATGAACAACGGCAGTTTTCGCCTGAGGGCAGGCCGGTCGATAGTCTCGCCGTTCTGATTCGGTCCTATGGGATGTACTCGACGCCAGGCGATTCCCTCGCCATCGACATCATTCGACAGGAGACCTTTGGCTGGCGTCCACGTCTCACCGAACCCGTTGTCACCGACAATCCCACCGTGCTGCGCGATCGCTTCGGTCTCGTCCTCGGCAACGGGGAGTTCACGCTGTCGGGCCCCAGCTTGACGGAGCCGGTGACCTATCGTCGCGCGTCCACGGATCCGACTAGGTTCGATCTTTGTGGGCCCCCACCTTAGGCCCCGAGGCGAACTGGAGGTTGTTCCCCTAGGCGCACCAGTGGCCCACTACGGATACCTAACGTTGGATAGCGACTCCTTCCTGATGAGGCGACGGCGGCGGTACACGGACCAACAGATTGTCAGCATTCTCCAGGAGCACCGTGCCGGGGTGACCGGATCGGATCGTTACCTTCGAGCCGAGAGAGGACGCCTCCGTCGATTTGAACGGCGATGTCGCCTCGGTTGACGTGTCCCCCGCCGGCCTCGTGTGCAAGCATTTCCCCGCGCCCCCCAATCACCCTCCGCCGCCCCGCTACTCGGCCCGCTCGACCTTGATCGTCGCCACATACACCCGCTGCTTGTCGGTCGACCGCGGTACCGGCGCGAGCCCCACCAACGTCAACCGCAACCCCCGCGCGTTGCCGACCCGGGGCTCAAGCAGCGTATTGAGGGTCAGCAGCTGCGCCGGTCCTTCGCCCACCGTCGGCTCCACCACCAACGCCACCTCCGCGTTCCCGGCCCACACGCACACCACATCCACCGGACACCGCGAATCCCCCTTGACCTCGCCAAACCGGACCACCGACGACCCAAAGGTCCGCGATTCCCCCACTTTGACCACGATGGTGGCAGGCAGCGACTCGGTATCGAACACCGGCCCCGGAGCCGCCCCGCTGCAGGCCCCTGCGGACACAGCAATGGTTAACGCAAAGATCGAACGCATCAGCAGATACCCCACAGGTTGAAGGCGTACTATCGATACCCCAGCCCCGCCCAATTCGTCACCCTTGCCATGGTCGGAACCGGTTTCCAGCAATATGTTTGGCCCATGACCGATTCCGACCTCCGCGCCCGGCTGGTGGCCTTCATGGACCAGCACGTCTACCCCGCCGAAGCCACCTTCCACGCCGAGATCGCCGCCAAGCGCTGGCACCCCACCACGATCGTTGAGGAGCTTAAGACCAAGGCCCGCGCGGCGGGGCTCTGGAATCTATTCCTGCCCGAATCGCACCGGGGCGCCGGCCTGACCAATCTCCAATATGCCCCCCTCTGCGAAGTGATGGGCCGCTCGCCGATCGGTTCCGAGCCCTTCAACTGCTCGGCCCCCGACACCGGCAACATGGAAGTCCTCGAGCGCTACGGTACCGAGGACCACAAGAAACAGTGCCTCGAGCCGCTCCTCGACGGCAAGATCCGAAGCGCCTTCGCGATGACCGAGCCCGAGGTCGCGAGCTCCGACGCCACCAATATCCAAGCCTCGATCACCAAAGACGGCGACAGCTACCTCATCAACGGCCGGAAGTGGTGGACCTCCGGCGCCGGCGACCCCCGCTGCAAGATCCTGATCGTCATGGGCCGGTCCAATCCCACGGCACCGACCCATCTGCAGCAATCGATGATCTTGGTGCCGACCGATGCGCCCGGCGTCAAGATCGAACGGATGCTCACGGTGTTCGGCTACGACGACGCCCCCCACGGCCACGGCGAGGTGTCGTTTACCAACGTCCGGGTTCCGGCTACGAACCTGCTCCTTGGTGATGGCCGCGGCTTTGAGATCGCCCAAGGACGCCTCGGCCCGGGCCGGATTCACCACTGCATGCGGTTGATTGGGGTGGCCGAGCGGGCCTTGGAGCTGATGTGCCGGCGGGTCCACCAGCGGGTCGCGTTCGGGAAGCGAATTGCCGACCAGGGCACCATTCGCCACGACATCGCGGAATCGCGGATCGAAATCGACCAAGCCCGACTCCTCACCCTCCATGCCGCCAAGATGATGGACACGGTGGGCAACAAGGCCGCCCGAGCCGAGATCGCGATGATCAAAGTGGTGGCGCCTAACGTGGCGCTCCGGGTCCTCGATCGGGCCATCCAGGCCCACGGCGGGATGGGTGTCAGCCAAGACACGTTCCTGGCCTATGCGTGGGCTCAGTCGCGCACGCTCCGGCTGGCTGACGGGCCCGATGAAGTCCATCGCGAGTCGGTGGCCAAGCTCGAACTCCGGAAGTGGAATCCGAAGTCATGAAGCTCGACGGCCGGGTGGCGGTGATTACCGGGGGCGCCAGTGGGATCGGCAAGGCCCTCTGCCACCGGTTTGCCGCCGAGGGCGCCCGGGTCGTGGTGAGCGACGTGGACCTGCCCGGGGCGGAGCAGGTCGCGGCCGCGATCGGCGCGGTGGCGTTCCGGACCGATGTCGGCCAAGAAAAAGATCTGATCGCTCTGGTAGCCCACGTCGAGCAGCGGGTCGGGCCGATCGACATCTTCGTCTCCAACGCCGGGATCGCGATCGGCGGCGGGCCCGAAGTGCCCGATGACGAGTGGCGCCGGATCATCGACATCAACGTGATGGCCCACGTCTGGGCCGCCCGGGTCTTGGTCCCCGACATGGTCCGCCGCGGCCAGGGCTACCTCGTCAACGTCGCCTCGGCGGCCGGCCTGCTGACCCAGATCGGGTCGGCACCCTACGCCGTCACCAAACATGCCGCGGTGGCGTTTGCCGAGTGGCTGGCGGTGACCTATGGCAGCCGCGGAATCCGGGTCTCCTGTGTCTGTCCGTTAGGCGTCAAGACCCCGATGCTGGCCTTCGGCGACGAGCGGATCACCGCGCTCTTGTCTCCCGAAGCGATCGAACCGGAGGCGGTGGCCGAGGCGGTGGTCCGCGGGATGGAGGCGGAGACCTTCCTGATTCTGCCCCACGCCCAAGTTCGCGAGTACACCGCCCGGAAGGCCTCCGATCGCGATCGCTGGATCAAAGGCATGCAGCGACTCCAGCGGCAACTCGAGGACCAGGCGTGACCGTCCCGCCTAACGCCGCCGAATCGATTCGGCCCGGCGAAGAGCTGGACCAGGCCGCGTTGACCGCCTACCTCAAGGCCAACCAACCGGGGCTCAAGACCGACCCGGTGATCCGCCAGTTTCGTCACGGGCATTCCAATCTCACCTATCTGGTCAGCGTCGATGGGTTCGACTACGTCCTTCGCCGCCCGCCGTTCGGCAATCAGGTCAAGTCGGCCCACGACATGGGCCGCGAGTTCAAGATCTTGGGCGCCTTGGCGCCGGTGTTTCCGCCGGCGCCAAGGCCGTTGTTCTACTGCGACGATTCCGCGGTCATCGGGGTGCCGTTCTACTTGATGGAGCGCCGCCATGGCGTGGTCCTCCGTCAAAACTTCCCCAAGGACTTCGCCCCCGCGGCAGCCGGGCGGCTCTGCCAAGCCATGGCCGATACCCTCGCGGCACTGCACCGGGTCGACTATCAGGCCATTGGACTGGCGGGGTTCGGCAAGCCCGAAGGGTACGTGGCCCGTCAGGTGAGCGGCTGGACCGAACGCTATGGCAAAGCCGAAACCGAGCCGGTGCCTGAAATGAGCAGCCTGGCCCGGTGGCTCGCCGCCACCATGCCGAAAGAGGGCGGGGCGGCCCTCATCCACAACGATTTCAAGTTCGACAACGTGATGCTGGCCGCCGATGACTTAGGCCGGGTTGAAGCGGTGCTCGACTGGGAAATGGCCACCATCGGCGATCCCCTGATGGATCTCGGCACGGCACTCGCCTACTGGATCGAACCGACTGACCCCGCCCCACTCCGGGCCGCGGCCATGAGCACCACCACGCCTGGGATGTGGACCCGGCAACAGTTCGTCGATCGGTATGCCGAGAAAACCGGCTTCGCCATCGGGGACCTCCGGTTCTACTACGTGTTCGGCCTGTTCAAATTGGCGGTCATTCTCCAGCAAATCTACGCCCGCTACGTCCGCGGCTTCACCACCGATGAGCGGTTCTCGACTTTGAATCAGCGGGTGGCGATGCTGGCCCGGCACGCCGCCGTCGCGACTGGAGCAGGGGAGTCTCCTTCCCGGGCGTAGCTGGAGGGCAGCCCCGGTTTGACAAGCCGTCCCCATGTCCTATCCTTGGTCCATGCCCTCCGACAATCGCCGCCAGTTCCTTCGTTACCTCGCCGCTAGTCCGCTCATGCCGGCGTCGTTCCGCTCGCTGGACCGGATCTTCCAGGAGCCGGACCTGATCACCGCACCGGAGCAAGCGCTCAACGTGATGGACTTCGAGCCGGTGGCCCGGAAGGCCATCCCGCCGGCGCATTGGGCCTATCTGGCCACCGGCGTCGACTCCGACGGCAACGTCCTGGCCAATCGTGAGGGGTTTACTCGGTTTGCCCTCCGGCCCCGCCGGCTCCGTGATGTGACGGCGATCGACACCTCGACCAAGGTGTTAGGCGTACCGTGGCAAACCCCGATCTTCTTGAGTCCGACCAGCAGCGGCAAGGCTTTCCATCCCGAAGGCGAACTGGCGGTGGCCCGCGCCGCCCGGGTCAAGGGTTACCACCAGGTCCTCTCGACCGTGGCCACCTGCTCGGTCGAAGAGGTCACCGCGGCCCGGGGAGCCCCGATCTGGTTCCAGCTCTACCCGACCGACGACTGGGAGGTGGCCCGAGCCATGGTCCAACGGGCCGAACGAGCGGGTTGCCCGGCACTGGTAGTGACGGTGGACCTCCAAGAGAACAGCAACCGGGAGACCCAGGCTCGGGGCGCCCGGATCGACTCCCGCCCCTGTGATGCCTGTCATGGTGGCGGAGACCAATACGCCAACCGGATGCGCCGGAAGCCGATGTTCACGGGTCTCGACTTGAGCCGGGTCACCATGCTCAACCCGAGCGGCCTGACCTGGGAGTCGATCAAGCGAATCCGCGAGATGAGCCGGATGAAGCTGATCTTGAAAGGCATCCTGACGAAGGAAGACGCCGCCCTCGCGGTCCGGCACGGGGTCGATGCGATCATCGTTTCGAATCACGGGGGCCGAGCCGAAGACGCCAATCGCTCCACGATCGAGGCCCTGCCCGAGGTGATAGCGGGGGCCGGCCGGATGCCGGTGATGATCGATGGCGGGTTCCGCCGCGGCACCGATGTCTTCAAGGCGCTGGCCCTCGGCGCCCAAGCCGTCGGGATCGGCCGGCCCTATCTCTGGGGCCTCGGTGCCTTCGGCCAGCCCGGTGTCGAGATGGTGCTCGAACTACTGAGCCGGGAGCTCAAGACCATCATGCGCCAAGCCGGGACCCGATCGATTGCCGAAATCACCCGGGGCTTCGTCATTCCGCGCCCGTGACGCCCCTCAAGCGGCTCCGCCGTTATGCGGTGATTCGGTCGCTCTTCCCTCCGACCACACTCGGCCGGGCCATCACCAAGCTCGGTTTCGTGCAGGCCGATCCGATTCGAGCCCCAGCCCGGGCCCAGGACCTAACACTCCGCCATCGGGTCGTCGGATACCAAGCCGGCGATCTCGAACGGCGGTACCCCAAGCTCGACATCGAAGAGGACTTTTTCGTCAACTACGGCTTCCTGCCCCGCGTCTGCCACGAGCTGATGCATCCGCGTAGTCCTCCAGCCGCCTGGCGGGTCAGTACCAAGAAACGGAGCCAAGAGTTGCTGGCCTTCGTCCGGAAGCATGGCCCGGTCCATCCCCGGACGGTCGAGGAACAGTTGGGCCACGGCCGAGTCACCAACTATTGGGGTGGCAAGTCGAATGCGACCTCGCACCTGCTCAACAACCTCCACTATCAAGGCCTGCTTCGGGTGGTTCGCCGGGAAAGCGGAATTCGGATCTATGAGGCGCTCGATCACCCGGTCCGCTCGATGGATCCCGCATCGCGGCGGGCGTTGATTGACGGCCTGGTTGACATCGTCGTCAACAAGTACGCTCCGCTGCCCGCGGCGAGTCTGAGCGAGCTGGTGAACCGGCTCCGCTTCGGTGCTCCGCAGCTCAAGTCCGAGCGGAAAGGCGCCATCGATCGAGCCAAGGCCCGGTTGGCGCGGGCTCGGATCGATGGCGCCGAATGGTTCTGGCCGGCGGACGAGCCGGTCGGTCGGCGGCCCGATGACCGATTCGAGGGCGCCCGGTTCTTGGCCCCGTTCGACCCGGTGGTTTGGGATCGGCGCCGGTTCGAACTATTCTGGGGTTGGGCCTATCGGTTCGAGGCCTACACCCCGGCGCCCAAGCGACAGCTCGGCTACTACGCCCTGCCGTTGCTGTGGCGTGACGAAATCATCGGGTGGGGTAACTTGACCGTGCGAAACGAACGTCTCGACGCCGAGATCGGCTTCGTGGCCGGCCGGATCGCCGAGCCGGAGCTCAAATCCGCGCTTCGGGATGAACTCGCACGAATGATTCAGTTTCTGGGCGTTTCCGCGATTGGCCGGACGCCAGCCTGGCTGTGATCAACCAGAGACCGGGAGACCGATTTCGATGCTGAGCCGCCGAGAGTGGATTGCCATGGCCGCGAGCGTGAGCGCCGCCGCGACCATCGACCCCCGTGGGTTGCTGGCCCAGGGAAAATCAGTAATCACCCGGCCGATCCCCTCGTCCGGCGAACGGATTCCGGTGGTGGGGCTCGGCAGTTCAGCCACCTTTTCCCAAGTGGCCCGGAGCGAGGACGTTTCGGCGATTCGTGAGGTTATGAAGGCCATGGCCGAGCTCGGCGGGACCGTGTTCGACACGGCGCCGAGTTACGGGGCGTCCGAGGAGGTTGCCGGCACGCTGGTCAACGAACTGGGCTTGGTGGATCGAATGTTCTGGGCCACCAAGGTCAATGTCGCGAGCCGAGGCGGGACCGCGGATCGCTCGGCGGCCCTGGCCCAGATCGAGACTTCGTTCGGCCGAGTCAAGAAACGCGCGATCGACTTGATCCAGGTCCACAACCTAGGCGACGTGCCGACCCAGCTCGCGATCTTGAAGGACTTGAAGCGTCAGGGCCGAATCCGGTATCTCGGTGTGACGACCACCAACGATGGGCAGTATTCCGAACTCGAAACCATCATGCGGAACGAACCGCTCGACTTCATCGAGATCGACTATTCGATTGCCAATCGCAACGTCGAGGAGACGATCCTGCCGCTGGCGGCGCAACGGAAGATCGGAGTCCTCGTCGCCCTTCCGTTCGGACGGGCCGCGCTCTTTGGCCGGGTGGCGGGCAAGCCGTTACCCAATTGGGCCGGTGACATCGATGTTCACAGCTGGGCGCAGTACTTCCTCAAATTCGTCGTCGGCCACCCGGCAGTGACGGCGGCTATCCCGAGCACCAGCAAGGTCGCGAACCTCCGCGACAACATGGGGGCCGCCACCGGGCGATTGCCGGATCCGGCGCTTCGGGTTCGGATGGTCGAGTACTTCGATTCGGTGGCCGGCCCGTCAGACGGGCGGCGCGGGCGTTAGGTCCGGCCCGTTTGGCCGCCCGGCGAGCGCCAGGCCGAGACCGCACCAGACGAACTCCCGGATCCGGGTGGCCATCGACGCGACCAGCCCAACCGAGGCCGGCACCCCAGCGAGCGCAAACAGCAGATAGAGCGATCCCTCTCGAGATCCAAGCTCCCACGGTAGCATGAACAACAAATTGACCGCCAACGCGGACAGACCCGAGATCATCACAGCGGAGGTTACCCCGACGTCGACTCCCAACCCTTGGGCCACCAACAGCAATTCTCCGGCGGCCACCCACCGGGAGACGTA
>JAYVJS010000206.1:0-4055 GCA_043769075.1 Gemmatimonadota bacterium
CCGCTTTTTTCCTGTGGTTCCTCGGAAGATCTTACCCTTCCGGCTCCGACGATCGCCCTTGCCCATTGATCGGTACTCCTTCTGCAGTTGAAGTCAGTGTCATCCACGGCCGTTCGATGATCGAGGATCGCCAAAACCCAAGACCGGGGTCCGGCAATCCAAATCGTTGTTCAGCCACCTCCACCATCCGTTCGGGCACCCACAGGCCGCCCCGCCACAAGGCCTCCCGCCGCCACCGTTTTGCCCGGCGAAGCGGCGTTTCCCCCGACGGATCGAGGGTGCGGGCGAGGCCACCTCGCTGCTCGGTTTCCGCCAGCGTTTCCATCACGAAATCGTACGACAGTGCCAAATGACGTTCAACGTCGGCATCGGTCAGCAACCAAGGGCTCCGATCCCGGGCGGCTTGCATCGCTCGTTGCCAACTCTTGGTGTCGGAGAGATGCACGATGCTCCGGAAGATACGCCGGTTGGTCTTCACACTGAACAGGGTGGGCGAGACGATCCGCTCCAAATGGGTGTCCGCGAGACTGTGATCGAGCCGGATCAGGTCCCGGGCCCGGCGGGCAAATCGATCGGTAAGGTGGGTTTCAGTCCGAAGTTCCCAGTACTGATGC
The DNA here is from genome assembly GCA_043769075.1 of Gemmatimonadota bacterium. Lineage (GTDB taxonomy): Bacteria > Gemmatimonadota > Gemmatimonadetes > Gemmatimonadales > GWC2-71-9 > SHZU01. The sequence goes on from JAYVJS010000206.1 coordinate 615, forward strand.
CCCATGGTCTGGGGGCTACTGGTCAGCAGCAGCTGGCGGGGCACAAAGTAGTTGTGGGCGACGGTATCGGCCGCCAGATGGGTGAGATACCCCAACCCAAAGGCCCGGAGGGCGTCGGTGGACGCATGGTCCAGGGTTTCCTGGCCGACGTTCCAGAAATGCGAGTGCCGTCCCTTCGGAACGTATTGCTTGGCAATCGACGTGTCGGGCGCGATCGAGCCATAGAGAAAATCGTAGGGGAAGGCCCGAATCAGGTCGGCGATGCCGGCGGGGAGCAGGTTCGCATTCGCCAAAATGGTTTCGGACAAATAAATGTGGGTGCCGTGGGTCCAAGCGTGAGCGTCGGTCGGCCAGACCAACAGCAAGAGAATCCCGAGCAGCACGCCGACCACCATCGGCGATCGGTTCATCGGCGTCCACGCCGCAAGAAACGCCGGATCCGACTCAGCGCCGAGGCACCGGTCCGGACGGTTCGGAGTGTGGCTGCCACATCGAGGGCAGTGTCCTGGACCTCGGACGAAACGACCTCGTAGAGAGCATCGAGGTCCTCGAGCCGGCCCTCGACCCGACGGACGCCCCGGACGGCACTTCGGCGGAGCCGGCGGCTCGTCCCGATCAGTTCGTCGACCTCGACCTTGAGCCGCCCGGCGACCTCGCTACCCGATCCCGCCAGGGTGTTGAGGGCTTGAATCGTGGGGCCAAGTTCCCGGCGCAGTTCGCCGATCTCCCGGGCCAGATGGTTCGCTTCGGAGCCGGCCTTCCGGGCCACGGCCAAAGCGACCATGGCGATGGCCAAAAAGGACAGCGCGATGACCACGAGGGCCACCGCGACCGTGGGGCCGACCCAGACAGGAAGAGACGTCATCCTGCAAAGTAACGTCATCCGCTTGACGTGCCGCTAGGCCGGTGGCGAGGTTTGCTTCATGCCTCCTCGCTTCGTGGTCCAAGGCGGACGGCCCCTCAACGGGACCGTTCGACCGGCAGGAAACAAGAACGCCGCCCTTCCAGCCCTCGCGGCGACCCTGATGGCCGACGGCCCGGTGACCCTGGCGAACGTGCCCCGGATCCGGGACGTCGAGATGATGATCGCGATCCTTGAGGATCTCGGGGCCAGCGTCACCTGGACCGGACCGAATGTCGTCTTGGTTGACTCATCGAAGGTGACCTCGAAACCGCTCGACCCCGGCCTCTGTGCCAGAATCCGGGCATCGATCCTGTTGGCGGCGCCGCTGCTGGCCCGGTTCGGCCAAGTGACGTTGCCCCCACCCGGGGGTGATGTGATTGGCCGGCGCCGAGTCGACACTCATTTCCTTGCCTTGGAGGCGCTTGGGGCGACCGTGTTGGTGGGCGCTCGGGGGTACGAAATCGAGAGCAAATCCCTGGTTGGGGGCGACATCTTCCTGGATGAGCCTAGTGTGACCGGTACCGAGAACGCCTTGATGGCGGCGGCCGCCGCCTCGGGGACCACCACGCTCCGAAACGCCGCCTCGGAGCCTCATGTCCAAGACCTCGCCCGGCTCCTGGTGTCCATGGGGGCCGACATTGAGGGCATCGGCAGCAACACCTACGTGGTTCGAGGTGGGAAGCCGCTCCACGGCGCGAGCTACGAGATTGGGCCCGATCACATCGAGATCGGGAGTTTCATCGGGCTGGCGGCGGTGACCAACGGCCAGTTGACGATCGAAGGGGTCCGGGGCGAGGACCTGCGGGCCACGCTGATCGGCTTCGACCGGCTCGGGATCCGGCCCCGACTCGACGGCGACAAGCTGATCGTTGACCGGGACCAAGAGCGACGGATTCGAACCGACGTCGGCGGCCACGTACCCAAGCTCGAGGATGGCCCGTGGCCGGCGTTCCCCGCCGACACCATGTCGATCGCGGTTGTCGCCGCCACGCAGTGTACGGGAATGGTCCTAATTTTCGAAAAGATGTTCGAGTCGCGGCTCTATTTCGTCGACAAGCTGATCGGGATGGGGGCCCGGATCGTGCTTTGCGATCCCCATCGCGCGGTCATCGCGGGGCCTTCGCCGCTGCGGGGCGGAACAGTCGAGTCTCCGGACATCCGGGCCGGGATGGCGATGCTCTTGGCGGCCCTCGCGGCCGAAGGCCAGAGCACGATTCACAACATCGGCCAAATCGAGCGGGGCTACGAACGGATCGACACCCGGCTCCGGGCGTTAGGCGCGGCGATTGAGCGGTTTGATGGCTGAGCCGGCGGCGCTTGTCGAGGTCGACGTGGCGGACGCACCGATCCCGTGGCTCGAAGTACCGGGCTGGCGGGAGCGGTATGGCGTGGTGGCCGGCATCACAGGGCGGGGGCCGGCCGCCGCTCCCTTCGACCTCGGCTTGGCCGGTTCGGCGCCGATCGGTCAGGTGCTGGACCGGTGGCGATCGCTCCGCCACCCGTTCCCGACCGGCCACGGCACCGTTGTGGCCCGCCAGGTTCACGGCACCGTGGTGCTTTGGCACACTCGGGTCCAGGGGCTGGCCGTGCACGAAGGGGCCGACGGCCACGCGACCGCGGAGCCCGGCTTGCTGTTGTGCGTGTCGGCCGCGGACTGCATCCCGATTTATTTGGTCGATCCGGTGCGCCGCGCGATCGCTATTCTCCATTCAGGGTGGCGGGGTACGGCGGCCGGAATCTTGGCCTCAGGCGTTCGGGCGCTGGTCGAGGGGGCCGGCTCGGTCCGATCTGACCTGGTCGTCCACTGTGGCGTCGGGATCTGTGGCCCCTGCTATCGAGTGGGGCCTCCGGTCGCCGAGGCATGTGGGACTCCCGGTGCCGGGCACGTCAATCTTCGGGCGGTCATCGCACGGCAGGCGGTGAGTGAGGGGGTCAGGTCGGTCACGGTGTCGCCCCATTGTTCAGCCCACATGAACGATCGGTTCATGAGCCACCGCGGATCCCAGGGCTTGGACGGCCGGATGATAGCGTTTTTGGGGCTCCTGCCCCCATAATTAGGGGTTAGTGGGAGGTCGTAGAATTCTCGAAGGGGAGGGAAACGTCGTATGGGCCGAAAATTGATCACTCTCGCCACCGTGATCGCGGGCCTCGTCGGTTGCGGGGGCGCAGCGACCCAGCCGGACACCGACGCCCCGATCGTGTTTATTACCTCCCCTAAGGCCGATTCTACGGTGGCCGGCCAAGTGTCCTTCTCTGCGCAAGTCTTTGACGGATTTGGGGTTGCCAAGGTGGTGTTTTCGGTCGACGGGGTCGAAATCGGCCAAGATCTGGCTGAGCCGTGGGCCGTGTTGTGGAGTACTACCGGGAGCGGGAATGGGGCCCATGCCCTCCGAGTGGTTGCCACCGATCCAGCAGGCAACACTGGGTTTACGTCAATCAGCGTCACCGTCAACAACACGAGGCAATAAGCGATCTTCCCAATTGACGTGCCCCCCGGCATCGGGTAGATTCTCTTCGTTGGTGCAGTTGGGGGAGGG
>JAYVJS010000207.1:0-2745 GCA_043769075.1 Gemmatimonadota bacterium
AAACCACCACCCGCCAGCCGCTCCCGGATCGGTTCGCGGCCGACATGTCCGTGGGCTATGCCTGGGACCAAGGCCGGTTCGATCCGAAGAAGTGGGAAATCATCACCGGGGCGGCACCAGCCGGCTCGGTCAGCGCGTCAGCCACCGACATGGCCAAGTTCATGCTTGCCCATCTTGGTAACGGCGCTTTGAACGGGGTCCGAATCCTGGCCGATTCAACGGCGCAACGGATGCATGCCAGATCGCAGGGCCACGACGACCGGCTGCCGGGGTTTGCCCTTGGTTTCTATGAGCAGTCGGGCCACGGCCTGCGGATTTTCGGACACGGGGGCGATACCGGTTGGTTTCACTCCGATTTGGCCCTGATACCAAGCGAAAATGTCGGGGTGTTCATCTCGACCAACACCAACACCGGGGGCGGGATCAGTTTCAAGCCGTTCCTCGATGCGTTCCTCGACCATTACTTCCCTGAGGACCTGCCGGTCATTGCGCCGAACCCGGGCGCCAAGGCGGGAGCCGCGCGGTACGCCGGACAATACCTCTTCAATCGGATGAGCTATACGACCTTCCAGAAGGTCGTGGGCCTGGCCACGCCGATCACGATCGCCGCCGCGGAGGACGGGGCGCTGGTCGCGAACACGCCGTTCGGCGCGCTCCGTCTGATCAGTGTCGACAGTATGCTCTTCCGCGACGCGGTGAGCGGCGACCTCGTCGCCTTCCGGGCCGATGCCAAGGGCAACATCACTCACGGCTTTTTGTCGATGGCCCCGATGATGGTCCTCGAAAAGCGCCCCGGCTTGAGCGCACCGAGGCTCCACCTCGCGGTGCTCGGTCTCGGCTTGCTCACGTTCGTCGGGATTCTGGTTTCCGCCGGCCTTCGTTTCTTCCGGCGGCGAAATGGAACGGAGCCGGCGGCGGCACCGACGATTGCTTCCGGGCGGCGAGCCATGTCGTTCGTCGCGGCTCTACAGGTCGGGTTTGTGGGGGTGGTCGCGATTGTCGTATCGGGCCTCTCGAAGGGCCTCCCGAGCGGAGCTCCTACCGGATTAAGGGTCGGCCTAGTCCTCCCCGTTCTGGGCGTCGGGTTGACCGCCTATGCGCTTTGGCTCGGTATTTCTCAATGGAGGCGAGCGGAGGGTACCGGCGGCGCAAGAGTGCGGCACCTGGCCGCGGTGGCGATTGCGGCGTTGTTTTTCTTGACCCTGAACGCTTGGAACCTGTTGGGTTGGAAATACTAGCTCGGATAGGTTACCCAGGGGCGATCGGTCGACCCCCGAGTACCGAACGCCTAGAGTCCAGGGCCCGAGAAAAAGCGGAGGCGGCCGGCTGCGGGCCCGACCGTATCAACTTCGATGGCCATGACGGCGCTCTTTCCGAACTGGACCGCCAGGCGGCTGGCGGATCCCGTCAGGAGAACCGAAGCCAGTTCGCTCATCCACGGCTCGTGGCCGACTAGCGCAACGATCTCCTCTCCGGTCCGGGGTCCGATTGCTTCGGCAATTGCCGCGAGGCTGGTGTCGGCGGCCAGGGCGGGGCAGGCCACCCGGCCTTTCTTGCCGATCCCGGTTTCCCGGGCCAGGATGCCGGCCGTTTGCCACGCCCGTTTCCATGGGCTCGCCAGCACCACGGACGGGACGTACCCGAGCCGTTCGAGACGACGAGAAACCCGTCCTTGGATTTTCTTCCCCTTCGGGGTGAGGGGGCGTTCCGAATCGACCGGGAATTGAACCTCATCCCGCTCCTCGGCCTCGGCGTGACGTACCAGCAGTAGTAGCATGGGTTGAAGTCTAGCTTGCCTTTCCGGGCCGGGAAAGCCGTTGGCCCAGGGATTGCTCTGTCAGTCCTGGCCCGGCAGGCCTTTCCGGGCCTGGGGCAAGGCGGCTCCTCAAGTTCGCCCGAACGGCGCCGAGACCAGGTGGTACCGGTCGAGACTCACAAAAAGGGCTCAACACCATGGAAAAGACCGTCGCACGCCATACCGTAAGCTGGTGCAATCGCTCGATCGCCTGGAAGGCGGTCGGTGTTGAGACCGATGGCGCACCGGCGCCGACAAACGCTACCTGGAGTTACCCCCTGGACGGCCTGACTTACTTCGGTTTTCCCTTCGACCCGACCGAATCCAATCTGACGACCCGCGATCGCGCGCTCAACTGGCTCAACCGCCACCACCTCATTGTCAGGCGCGAGCACCTGCTCGTCGAACCGGTCGAATCGGTGCGATAGAGCCCGGGCCCGATTATTATCGGTGATTGCGCGGCATGACCCTTCACGACCCCACGAGGCACCTCGATGGCCATAGTTTGGATTGACGGCGTTTGGGGCGATCGGGCTACCGCCAAGATCTCGGTGTTCGATCATGGGCTGCTTTACGGCGACGGCGTCTTCGAGGGGATCCGGGCCTACAACGGCAAGGTCTTTGAACTCGAGGCCCATCTCGAGCGTCTCTACGATTCAGCTCAGGCCATCGCGCTGACGATTCCGATGACTCGCGCTGAAATGGGGGCGCTGATTGTGGCGGGGGTGGCGCAGTCGGGACTCAAAGACGCCTACATCCGGCCTCTGGTGACACGGGGCGACGGCGACATGGGAATCGATCCCAAGAAATGCAGCCGGCCGACCGTCGTCATCATTGTCGATTCGATCAAGATGTGGGCGCCCGACCGCTACCAGAACGGCTTGACGATGGTCACCGCAGGCACCCCGATTCCCCACCGGGAAGCCCTCTGCCCTCGGATCAAGTCACTC
>JAYVJS010000208.1:0-2063 GCA_043769075.1 Gemmatimonadota bacterium
CCTCCGCGATCGGGTTCAAAACGGCCTGGCGGCTGATTCCGTTTCGGATCGTTTCCGAACCGAACGCCTCGTTGAACTCGACTCGATTCGGGCCGCCGGCGATACCGGCGAAGTCGTCCGCCGGTTTACCTCGCTTGTTCGGGACTTCCAGCGTGACCGGATCGTGAAGGACTACGCCGATCAACCGGCGATGGTCGCCCTGCTCCGCCGCGGTCCCTCTTTCTCGGCCGCCGAGCGTCGCCTGTTCGAGCACGAGCGGGCCTGGATGATTGAGACCAGTGCGACTCTTGGCAGCCTGGCGAAGATCCGTCCCGAACCGACCGCCGACGGGCTCGAGGTCACCCTCGGAGTGGCCGGGCTCAAACAGCGCGCCAAGAGCGGTGTGTCGGGGGTTGACCGTGCCGCGGCCGAACGGCGACTGGCGTGGCTCTTTGCCAACACCATGTTCTACGGGCCTCGAACCTATCTCGCCAACCAGGAGTGGCAACCGATCCTCACCTTGCTCGATGTGGCCCACCGGATCCAGACCCTCCCGCCGGAGGCCTGCGAAACAGCGGCGGAGGCCCTCAAGGAACTGAGACTGGGAGCAGCCAAGGACCGATATCCGGAGTGTGCCGGCGGCGGTTGAGTCACCGGTCCATTGGTCCGGGCGGGTTCCGCTGATAGCTTCCCGCTATGCCTCCTGTCTCCCCATACCGTTCCTTACCGGCCGATCGCCGGCTCGCCCTGCTCACCCACGACCTCGCGGCCAATCGAGCATCGCGCGATGCTTACATCCAGCGGATCGTGGCGCGGGGCGGCGGCTTCCGCAAGGAAACCCTCCGGAAGTGGCCGCCGGCCCAATTGGCTCGGGAAGTTGTTCGGGCCAATATGGAAACGCCCCACGACGAACTGGGCCTCCTTCAGACCCTGTACGTTGAGCTTGAACCGGCAATCCAGATCGCCTTTCTGGAGTCAGCTGGGGTGGCCCACAACGGTGCCAACATCTCGGAAGACTTGAAGCCGCCCTTTGCCGACGCCGCCACGGTTCGCAAAGCGGCTCTCGGCTTGGTCAAGTCGCACGGCGACGACGCCCGCCGCTACTTGCAGACGATCGCCCTCTACAACGGCGAGGCTTGGCCTGGCATCGACGCGGTCCTGGCGGAGCTAGCCTAGCCGGATGCCTCGGCACCCTGACTCCAACAGGGGTGCCGTTGCCATCGGCCGTCGCGAGTTTGTGGCCCGGAGCGCGGCCGCCGCCGCGTTCATCGCTGGGGGCGCCGGTGCGGTGATCGAGCAGGCCCGGGCCCAACAGCCCGCCGCGAAAGTCCACCCCCACTCCGGGCCGGTATCGGTCGACGTCCACGCCCACTGGGAGCCCGAGCCCTGGTTCAAGGCGCTGTCCGAATTGCGACCCCAAACCGGAACCCGCAATCCGCTCGATTTCGACCTCGACCGGCGCCGGGCCTGGATGGATCAGCACGGTGTGCAGACGCACGTGCTGACGCTCGATGGTGGGATGCCCTGGCAGTGGGTGCCGCCTGAGGCCGGCGCCCGACTGGCGCAAGTCATCAACGACGCCGCCGTTGAAGCCCATACCGCGTTTCCCGACCGGTTCATTGGGGTGGTCGAGATGTCGGTGCGAAGCCCCGAGTTGGCGCTTCGAGAGCTCGACCGGATGGCCGGCAAGCCCGGCATTCGTGCGGTCCATCTCCCCAATTCAATCGAAGGTCGCGATTATCTGTTTGAGCCCGGCTACGCCCCGCTACTCGTGCGCTGCCAGGAGCTCGGCTACCCCCTGATGTTTCACCCGCTGGACGGCGCCGCCAACCTGATCGGGGGTACCAGCCGGATCGGCGATTCGCTCTCGATATCAGCGCGGCTCAACAACACCCTCGGCTTTCCGTTCGAGAGCGCCACCCTGGCCGCGAAGTTCATTACCACCGGGACCTTGGACAAATACCCCGAACTTCAGATTGTCCTCCCCCATTCCGGGGGATCGTTCCCGTACCTGGCCGGTCGGATCGAGCACGGATTCGGGCGAAGCCGTTTCAATCTCCAGCACCCGTTTCTGGAGTATGTCC